>NZ_FRCW01000015.1 GCF_900143055.1 Fibrobacter sp. UWR3
CAAAATATAGATTATTCCGCTGTCAAAAGGTGACGCCACGCCCGGAAGGCAAGAAAAAAGCAAAAAAACGCAGAATTCAACCGCCTGCAGGGGTCGATTTTCCTCAAAATTGCCAAAATTTCCGCGAAAATCGCCGATTGTCATAATATGACATACGAGGAATGTATATTTTAAGCGTGAATTCAAAAGACCCGCAATTTTAAGCTTGTTTGCGGGAAGGAGTAGAAGATGTATAGCGATGCAAAAATCGGTGGTGTCGGAATTTGGCTGGACGAGATTGTTCCTTGCCTTAAGGACAACGAAACCGGAGAAATCAAGGAAACCGTGGTGTTCAGGATTGAGAGTCGCTCGTTCCTGAAAAAGTTCAACGAAAAGAACGGCTGGGGGATCGATTGGATTGAGGTCCCTAACGATGTTGAAGTGTTCGCTCTCGCCTTGAAGGAAAATAACGAAATTCAGGGGCTGGTCGGGGTGAAAAATGATGAAGGGCCTAAGGCGGCGTACTTGCACTGGGCCTGCACTGCTCCGCACAACAATAAACGTGTATATGGCTCACAGCGCTATAGCGGCGTTGGTGGGCATCTTTTTGCCATTGCCGTTGATAAATCTGTACAATGGGGTTACGATGGCGTTATTTTCGGTTTTGCCCTTAACAAAGAACTGCTAAATCACTATATTGGCGTATTAGGGTGTGCGCATATCGGCGCGCTTCATCCGTATCATTTCATTTTGGGGCCGATTGCTGCAAAAAAAATGTTGGAGACGTACACTTATGAATGGAACTAAGAAGGTTGAGGACATTCTGTCCGATGTACGGATTCCGTTTTCGGCGGTTCCCGACCCGTACAGGAATGCTCCTCCCTGCAAGTTGAACCTGCTAGAACTGGCTCGGTATGCAGACAGGAATGGCAAGGACATCAGTAGTCTTTCTCAAGAAGAAATAGCCCAGTTCAAGATATAAGGTTAGTTAAAGCAAAAAACGCAGGCTCGATTGAGTCTGCGCTTAATGCTTTAGATCCTTCGACTTCGAGGCTTATGCCTCTCCGCTCAGGATGACACTGAGCCTGCCCTGAGTTGGTCGAATGGGTGTCACTTCTTCACGTGGCGATGGTACTCTTGGAGGCTGCATACCTCGAATCTTCCGAAGTCGTGCTTGTCCATGAGGCCTTCCACGGTAGAGGTGAGGGCGGCGATGGTCGTGGTGATGGGAATGCCGGAGACGACCGCCTTGGAGCGCATCTGGATTTCATCGACCATGGCTTCGGCACCATTTTCGGTGGTGTTCACAATCCACTGGACTTCCTTGTCGTGAATGAGGTCAAGCAGGTTCGGGCGGCCACGGGAGATGCGAAACACGGCGCGGGTCTTGATGCCTTCGTTGTAGAGCATCGTGGAGGTGCCGCGGGTGGCGTAAATCTGGTAGCCCATGTCAACGAGGCGCTTGATGAGCGGGACGGCCTTCTGCTTGTCTTCGTCCTTGAGCGAGACGAAGATGTTGCCCTGACTCGGGACCTTGTTGCCCGATGCCAGCTGGCTCTTGAGGTAGGCAAGGCCGCGGTCGCGATCGATGCTCATGACTTCGCCGGTAGATTTCATTTCCGGAGAAAGCGTGATGTCGACACCCGGGAACTTGACGAACGGGAAGACGGCTTCCTTGACGCTCACGTAGGGCACGTGGACTTCTTCGGTAAAGCCAATTTGTTCGAGGGTTTCGCCCAGCATGCAGCGGCTGGCGTAGCTGGCCAGCGGGACGCCGATGGACTTGGACACGAACGGAACGGTGCGGGAGGCGCGCGGGTTCACTTCGATCATGTAGAGTTCGCCGTCCTTCACGGCGAGCTGCATGTTCATGAGGCCGACCACGTGGAGTTCCTTCGCGAATTCCTTGGCGTAGGCGCGGACCTTGTCCTGGATTTCCTTGGAAAGCGTCATAGGAGGGATGACGCTTGCGGAGTCGCCGGAGTGAATGCCTGCGGGTTCCACGTGTTCCATGATGGCGCCCACCACGGTGTGCTTGCCATCGCTGATGCAGTCCACGTCAAGTTCGGTGGCGTCTTCCAAGAAGCGGTCGATGAGGATGGGCTTGCCTTCGCCAATGGCGGCAGCTTCTTCTACGAACTTGCGGAGGTATTTTTCCTTGTAGACAATCACCATGCCGCGGCCGCCGAGAACGAAGCTCGGGCGCACGAGAACGGGGTAGCCGATCTTTTCGACGATGGCTAGGGCTTCTTCCACGTTGTGGGCGATGCCGGATGCGGCCTGCTTGATACCGACCTTGTCGACCAGCTGCTTGAAGAAGTCGCGGTCTTCGGCGAGGTCAATGTCTTCGGGGCTTGTACCTACGACGTTTGCGCCGGCCTTTTTGAGACGCATGGCAAGGTTCAGCGGAGTCTGACCACCGAATTGCACAATCACGCCCGCGCAGTTTTCGCGTTCGTAAATGCCCATCACGTCTTCGAGCGTGAGCGGTTCAAAGTAGAGCTTGTCGGAGGTGTCATAGTCGGTGGAAACCGTTTCGGGGTTCGAGTTCACCATGATGACTTCGTAGCCTTCGCGGCGGAGCGTAAAGGCGGCGTGGCAGCAGCAGTAGTCAAATTCGATGCCCTGACCGATTCTGTTCGGGCCGCCGCCGAGCACCATGATGCGCTTCTTGCCGCGGTTGCCGATAATCGTGCGGACCGGTTCGGAATTTTCGGCCCAGCAACTGTAATAATACGGCGTGATGGCTTCGAATTCGCCGGCGCATGTATCTACGGAGTAGTAACTCGGAACGAGGCCAATCTGCTTGCGCACCGCCATGACTTCTTCGGGAGTCATGTGGAACAGGTAACCGATCTGGATATCGCTATAGCCGAGTTCCTTGGCCTGGCGGAAGAGCGGCAGGTCCTTCGCGAGGTTTTCGAGAGAGCCTGCGGAAAGGATTTCGTCTTCGTAGAGGGCGAGTTCTTCGAGGTGGCGCAAGAAGTAGCGGTCGATTTTCGTGATTTCGTACAACTTCTCGACACCCCACTTGCGGCGCAGTGCTTCGTGCAATACGAAGATGCGTTCGGCACTCGGGCGGGCAACTTCCTTGGCGAGGGTTTCGTCGTCGAATGCGGCGAACTTTTCGCACTTGGCGCAGGCACCGAATCCGCCGAATCCCGTTTCGAGGGAGCGGAGGGCCTTCTGCATGGCCTGCTTGAAGTTGGTACCGATGGCCATGGCTTCGCCAACAGACTTCATCTGAGTGCCGAGTGTGGAATCGGCCTTCGGGAACTTTTCGAAGGTGAAGCGCGGAACCTTCACGACAACGTAGTCGAGAGCCGGTTCAAAGCAACTCGGGGTTGTCTGCGTAATGTCGTTGCGGAGTTCGTCGAGCGTGTAGCCCACGGCGAGGAGGGCTGCAATCTTTGCGATGGGGAAGCCCGTTGCCTTGGAGGCGAGAGCAGAAGAACGGCTCACGCGCGGGTTCATTTCGATGATGATGCGGCGGCCGGTCTTGGGCTCAATTGCCCATTGAACGTTGGATCCACCGGTTTCTACGCCGATGGCTTCCATGACCTTCAGGGAGTCGTCACGCATGGCCTGGTAGGCACGGTCATCAAGGCTCTGGATCGGGGCGACGGTAATGGAGTCGCCGGTGTGCACGCCCATGGGGTCCAGGTTTTCGATGGAGCAGACGATAACGGCGTTGCCCTTCTTGTCGCGCATGACTTCCATTTCGAATTCTTTCCAGCCAAGCAGCGATTCTTCAATAAGCACTTCGTTGTTGAGCGAGGCGTCAAGACCGCGGTTCACGATGGTTTCGAATTCTTCGGGATTGTGGGCGATACCGCCGCCCGTGCCGCCGAGGGTAAAGCCCGGACGGATAATCAGCGGCCAGCTGCCGATGGTGTGGGCGATAGCGGTCGCTTCGCTCATGGAGTGTGCGGAACCGGAGCGGGGGAGGTCAAGCCCAATCTTGAGCATGGCTTCCTTGAACAGGTGACGGTCTTCGGCGCGCTGGATGGACTGCGCCTTTGCACCGATAAGTTCCACCTGGTAGCGGTCCAAAATGCCGCGCTCGTTGAGTTCCATCGCGAGGTTGAGAGCCGTCTGGCCACCGAGTGTGGGGAGCAATGCATCGGGGCGTTCGCGACGGATGATTTCGTGCAGAATATCAACGCTCAGCGGCTCGATGTAGGTGCGGTCGGCCATTTCGGGGTCGGTCATGATGGTGGCCGGGTTGGAGTTCACGAGCACAACTTCGTAGCCTTCACGGCGGAGCACCTTGCAGGCCTGCACGCCGGAGTAGTCGAATTCGCAGCCCTGGCCAATCACAATCGGGCCAGAACCAATGAGCATAATCTTCTTGATGTCGGTACGCTTAGGCATTCTTTTTGCCTCCATTCTTGTCATTCCCGCGACCTGTGCTGAGCTTTGTCGAAGCAAGGCGGGAATCTTTCTTTTGTGCCGGTTTTGCCTGCGCAGACTTGGCCTGCGCGGAACCTTTTTTCTTTTGTGCGAGCGCTGCCTTTACAAGCCCGCTGAACAGCGGGTGCGGCGCGGTGGGCCTGCTCTTGAATTCCGGGTGGAACTGGCAGGCTTCAAAGTAGGGGTGGTTCTTGATTTCCACCATTTCCACGAGCTTGCCATCGGGCGATGTACCGGCGATTTTCAGGCCGGCCTTTTCCAAGGCGACGCGGAATTCGCTATTGTAGTTGAACTCGTAGCGGTGACGGTGACGCTCGCTGATTTTTTCGCTCTTGTAGAGTTTTGCGGCGTTGGAATCCTTCATGAGCTTGCACGGGTAAGCGCCCAGGCGCATGGTGCCGCCCTTTTCGGTGACGTTCTTCTGTTCGTCCATCAGGTCAATGACCGGGTGGGCCGTCTTTTCGTCGAATTCCGTGGAGTTGGCGTCCTTCCAGCCGAGTATGTTGCGTGCAAATTCAATCACGCAGCATTGCATGCCGAGGCAAATTCCCAGCAGCGGGACCTTGTGTTCGCGGGCGTACTTGATGGCAACGCACTTGCCGTTCACGCCGCGGCTTCCAAAGCCGCCCGGAATCAGGATGCCGTCGGCGTTCTTGATGAGGTTCGGATTCTTTTCGAGTTCTTCGGCCTCGATACATTCCACCTTCACCTTGGCATTGTGTTCCATGCCGGCGTGTTGCAGGGCTTCGTGTACGGACTTGTAGGCATCACGGATGGCGATGTACTTGCCCACCAGCGCGATGGTGCATTCGTACTTCGGTTGGGTTGCTTTCTTTACTAGCTTGTCCCATTCGGAGTGGATAATCGGATGCACGCTCAGGCGGAGCTGTTCAAGCACGCGAAGGTCGAGTTCTTGCTTCGAAAGTTCGCGGGGCACGGCGTATACAGAATCCGTCACGTCCTTTTCTTCGATGACGCATTCGGGTTTTACGTTGCAGAAGAGCGCGAGCTTGTCGAGGTGATCCTGCGGAATCGTCATTTCGGTACGGCACACCAGAATGTCCGGGAAAATACCGATGTTGCGAAGTTCGGCAACGGAGTGCTGCGAAGGTTTTGTCTTGAGTTCGCCTGCTGCCTTGAGGTAAGGCACCAAAACCAGGTGGACAAAGCAGGTGTTTTCCACGCCGACTTCGAAGCGGAACTGTCTTGCGGCTTCCAGGAAGGGGAGGGATTCAATGTCGCCAGCGACACCGCCGATTTCGCAGAGCACGATGTCAGCGCCGCTTTCAGCTGCAGAACGGAAGGCGTCCTTGATTTCGTTGGTAATGTGCGGAATCACCTGCACGGTGCCGCCGAGGTACTTGCCCGCGCGTTCTTTTGCGAGTACAGAAGAATAGATGCGGCCCGAAGTGTAGCTCGATGCCTTGGAGCACTGCACGCCTGCGAAGCGTTCGTAGTGGCCCAAATCAAGGTCGGTTTCGTAGCCGTCGTCGGTCACGAAAACTTCACCGTGCTGGTAGGGGCTCATGGTGCCCGGGTCCACGTTCAGGTACGGGTCCAGCTTCTGCATGAACACCTTGTAGCCGCGGCTCTTGAGGAGCAGTGCGAGCGATGCGGAGGTGATGCCTTTACCGAGGGAACTGACCACGCCGCCGGTAATGAAGATGTACTTGGTCTGTTTCTTTGCAGTTGCCTTAGCCATTTTTCACCTCCCCGGCGCATTCCTTACCCGCGCCATCCATACAAGCACAATCCTTGCCCGCACCGTTCTTTCCAGATTTAAAGTCAAGAATCATTTGTCTGAATTCGCCGAACAGGTAGTAGGAATCGTTCGGACCTGGAGCGGATTCCGGGTGGTACTGCACGCTGAACGCGGGGAGTTCCTTGTGACGGATGCCCTCGACGGTGTTGTCGTTCAGGTTGATGTGCGAGACTTCCACGTTCGCGGGGAGGGTCGATTCTTCGATGGCGTAGTTGTGGTTCTGGCTCGTGATTTCCACGGCGCCGGTCTTCAAGTTTTTCACCGGATGGTTGCAGCCGTGATGGCCGAATTTGAGTTTGGAAACTTTCGCGCCGAGCGCAAGACCCAAAAGCTGGTTACCGAGGCAGATGCCCATCAGCGGGACCTTGCCCAAAAGCTGCTTCACGACAGCCGCTACTTGCGGGAGGCTGTTCGGGTCGGCAGGCCCGTTCGAGAGGAACACACCGTCCGGATTCTTCGCCATAATTTGTTCGTAGGTGGCGTTGATCGGAAGCACCGTCACCTTCATGTTCTGCGCGGCGAGGTTCCTCAGAATGTTCGTCTTGATACCGAAATCCAGCGCGACAACGTTCAGGTCGCCTTCGGTGCTGAATTCGTAGCCGTTCGGGTCGCTGACCTTGCTGGCGTAATCCTGGCCGTCGAGGCCTTCCCAGGCTTTTGCCTTTGCGATCGCGTCGGCTTCATTCATGTCGGAGCCGTCTACGTGCAGGTAGGCTTTCTGAGCCCCGTGTTCACGCAGGTGGATGGTGAGAGCGCGCGTATCCACGCCCGCGATGCCCGGCTTCTTGTGGGCGAGCATATAGTCGTGCAGGCTCTCTTCGCCGATTTCCTTGCTCACGTCATCCAGCGAGTTCACGACAATCCCGTTCAGGAACACGTCGCGGGATTCGGACTTCTCGAGGTTTGCGGCGTACGCGCCCACTTCTGCCGTGGTGAATACCACGAACTGCCCCGCGTAGGAGGGGTCCGTCAAAATCTGCTTGTAGCCCGCCATGCCGGTGTTGAACACCGCTTCGCCGACGGTATCGGTAGTCTCTCCAAAGGCATACCCGTGGAACACGGCGCCATCCGCCAGTGCCAAGAACGCTTTCTTCTCGCGTTTCGCTTTCCAGTTGAACTTGTCAGTCATATATTGCTCGCTGTGTAATGAAAATCCAGATAAAAATAAAGGCAAAAGCCAGAAGCTTTTGCCAAACGATTGAAAAATTTAAAGACAGGAATGAAAATCAGATGCCCGGGGAGAGTCGCCTGGTTCCGTTGCGAGTGGCTTGCAACGGCGGTACTCATGTGTGCCTCGATGGATTCCGATTTTTTCATCGGAACCAAAAACTAGCATTCTGCCAAGGCGTTGGTAAGGCATAAAAAAAGAAAAATTTTTGCGAAATTCGCCCGAAATGGGCAATTCTTTTACAATTTTTGTAGTTTTGCGATTTTGCATTACACAAAATGTAAAACCATTTCTCGGGCCAAAATCCATTCTTGCGCAACAATGCCACCTCGTGCGCCATTTACCCCTCGAACCATAAAATGGCACGATTTTTGCATGCCAAAAACGTCCGTTTCCCTGCTTGCATCCGAACGGGTGGGCTGTGACCTTCGAGGTAGGGGAAACATAAATTTCAGAGAGGCGTTATGCTCGACGAATTACACGAAGAATGCGGCGTCATCGGCATTTACAATGGCGATACCGTCGTGAGGAATATAACCATGGGGCTTTACGCCCTGCAGCACCGCGGTCAGGAAAGCGCCGGATTCGCGGTCACCGACGGAGACAAGGTTCGCGTCCGCAAGTCCATGGGGCTTGTATCCACCCTCCTCCGGGAACACAACATCGACGAATTTGACGGCTTTGCTGGCATTGGCCACGTGCGTTACAGCACTACCGGGGCATCTACCCTTGCCAACGCCCAGCCGATTCTGGTGAGCTGCAAGTGGGGGCAGCTCGCGGTGGCCCACAACGGAAACATCACCAACGCCACCGAACTCCGCGCCGAAATGGAAAGCGAAGGGCACATTTTCCAGACCACCTCCGATTCCGAAATTCTCCTGCACGAAATCGCCCGCACCGAGGCGGACTCCCTGGGAGAGGCCATCAAGAAAGCCATCACGAAATTCACGGGCAGTTTCTGCCTCGTGTTTATCAGCAAGGACACCATGTTCGTGGCCCGTGACGGCTTCGGGTTCCGCCCGCTTTCTATCGCGCGGATGGGCAAGGCGTGGTGTGTCGCGAGCGAAACCTGCGCATTTGACCTGCTGGGTGCAAACTACGTGCGCGATATCCAGCCCGGCGAGTTCCTGACCATCACCCAGAACGGGCTGCACTCCGAGCGCTTTACCCACAAGGACAGGCTGGCCCATTGCATTTTCGAGTACATCTACTTCAGTCGCCCGGATTCCAAGATTTTCGAACAAAGTTGTGACAAGATTCGCCGCAAGATGGGAAAGCAACTGGCGAAGGAATGCCCTGTAGATGCGGATATCGTGATTTCTGTACCCGACAGCGCCACCACGGCTGCGTTAGGTTATTCGCAAGCCAGCGGCATCCGCTTTGAAATCGGGCTTCTCCGTAACCATTACGTGGGCCGCACCTTCATTGACCCCACGCAGAACGTGCGCGAGCAGAAGGTCAAACTCAAGTTCAACCCCATAGAGGGTGTGCTCAAGAACAAGCGCGTGTGCGTGGTGGAAGATTCCATCGTTCGCGGCACGACGCTCAAGATTCTTTCCCGAATGTTGCGCGACGCGGGCGCTCTCGAAGTCCACATCCGCATAGCATCGCCTCCGGTGGCGCACCCCTGCTTCTTTGGCATGGATTTCCCGAGCCAGGGCGAACTGGCCGCAAGTTCCATGACTCCCGACGAAATCGCCAAGATGCTGGGCGTCGAAAGCCTCGGCTACCTGAGCGTCGAAGGCATGAAGGAATGCACCGGCGAGGGCGAGCATTACTGCGCCGCCTGTTTCGACAACGACTATCCCGACTACATCGGAAGTGATTTGACGAAGACCCGGTGCGGGTAAGTGTGCGAGGCAAACTTCGTTTGCCGAAGGATTACTTGTATTCCGCGCCGAAGGTAAACGTGCGTTTTTCGCCGGGCGGGATTACGATGAGTCCGCGGTGGTGATTCAGCGCGTCGGGCTCCGATGTCATGGGCTCGATGGCGATGCTCTCGCGGGTCGGGGGCGTGTATATCTGGATGGCGTTGTACTGCCCGAGGCGTGCATCCTGCCAAATGGTGAGCTTGCCGTTCTTGCCTTCGAGCGTAACGACGCCTCTTCCTGTTTCTCCCGGCTTGCTGTTGTCAACAAGGCAAAAACAGTCGTTGATGAACTCGTCGTTAATCTTGCGGCCTGCAGTAAAGCGCGTGTCCGCATGGAAGTTGCCTGTCGGAAGGTCGGCGCTGTCAAGTTCCGCAAGGAGCGATTCGGGGAGTGTCATTACCAGGTCGTTGATTTTTTCACCCAGCATGTAGTACGGGTGCCAGCCTTCGGAATAGGGCATATCCGTGTTGCCCATGTTCTCGACGGTCGATTCGACCATGTACGCGTTCCCGGAGAACGTTATTTTGTTTGTAGCACGAAACGGGAAGGGGAATCCCGCGAAGGCACCCGGCCAGTCGCAGGTAAAAACGGCAGAGCAACTTTTGCTGTCGGCTTCAAAACGCTCGAATTTCCATTCCTGGTTCTGCAAAAAACCGTGCAGGGCGTGCGGGGCCCAGCTTACGTTGTTGATGAGCTGGTAGGTCTTGCCGTTCCAGGTAAACTTCGCGTAGGCGGTGCGCCCGGGGTAGGGGGCTAGCCTGCAGCCCGCGTTGGTGTCGGGGCCCATCTTGAAGATGTCGTCGCCTTCGCGGTAGCCGTAGAGCAGGTCGAGCGTTTTTTTGCCGGCGCTAGCCTCGGGTGAGTTGCCCGCGGAGGCATAGTTTGCGACAGGGATGCGCCAGGCGTTGAGCCCGCTGCCGTAGCCCGAAAGGATTTCGAATTCAGCGCCGTCGTCGCGCTGGAGGACAAAACACTGCACTGTGCCGATAGGGCGGGAAATCAGTTTGAAGTTGCTCATATTTTTTAAGATAGAAAAAAGGTCACTAGTCATTGGTCAATAGTTGCTGGTTCTTATGGTCGCGCCGAAGGCGCCATTTTTTTTACTAATGACTAAGGACTAACTACTAATAACTATCTTTATGAGCATGGATTCCCAGACGATAGTCGCTCCGATGACCCCCTCCGGCGTGAGTGCCGTGGCCGCGCTCCGCGTGAGCGGAGCCCACGTCCGTGACGTGGTCGCGCGCCTGTTCGGGAACGAGCGTCTAGAGAATTTGAAGGCGCGCGAGGCGTGCCTCGGGACTGCGCGTGACCCGCAGTCGGGCAAGCTTATCGATAGCCTATTGTACATCTTCTTCGAGGGCCCGAATTCCTATACCGGCGAAGACGTGCTGGAACTCTACCCGCACGGGAACCCGCTTATCGTACGCGACCTGCTGCAGGCAATCCGCGGGCTCGATGGCGTGCGCCTTGCCGAACCCGGGGAATTCACGCGACGCGCCTTCCTGAACGGCAAGATGGACTTGACGCAGGCCGAATCCGTGGCCGACGTGATTCACAGTGCGAACCGCGCAGAACTCGAGAACGCTCACCGCCTTCTGGGGGGCGCCCTCTCGAAAAAGATTGCGGCACTCGCTTCGCAGGTCAAGGACATCTCGGCGCGCCTCGAACTCGATGTGGATTTCGCGGAAGAGGAGGCCGATCCGGACTTTGCAGGCTGGGAGGCGCGGTTTGTTGCTGTCCGCGAATCCATCCAGCAAATTTTAAACAGCTTCCACGGGAAGGCTTCGCTTAGCAGGCTCCCGCTGGCCGTGCTCTACGGCGCGCCGAATGCGGGCAAGTCAAGCCTCGTGAATGCCCTCCTGGGCGAAGACCGCGTGCTCGTGAGCAACGTTCCGGGCACTACGCGCGACTTTGTGGAAGTGCGCCTGTTCTTGCCCGGTGGCGAAATCCGGCTGGTCGATACCGCGGGCATCGCGGCGCAGGCGACGGATGAGCTTGACGCTCTCAGCCAGAAGAAGAGCAGGGAAATTCTCGAAGAAGCCGACATGAAGATTCTCGTGCTGGACGGGGCTTTGCGGAAGTGTCGTTCTCGCGAAGGCGAATTAGCATCTCGTCATTCTCGCGAAGGCAAAATTGCTTCTCGTCGTTCTCGCGACGGCGAATTAGCATCTCGTCATTCTCGCGAAGGTGAATTAGCACCTCGTCATTCTCGCGAAGGCGAATTAGCATCTCGTCATTCTCGCGAAGGCGAGAATCTTAGAACGTCCACCTTCGCGGACATGGCAAATAACGCGGACCTTGTCGTTTATTCCAAGAGCGACCTGCGTGCATCCCCCGACAGGAACGGCGCATCCCCGATTCCCGATGGCGGACTGAGTGTTTCTTCCAAGACGGGCGAGGGGCTCGACGCTCTCCGACAGGCGATGAACGCCACCCTGTTCAAACAATCTGCGGACGCAGAAGACCTCTGGATTACGAGCGAGCGCGAGAAGGCCTGCCTCGAAGACGCCCTTGCGGGTATCGACCGCGCGCTCGACCTGCTCCGGAACAATCCTGCAGTCGAACTTTTGGCTTTTGAAATGCAGGTGGTGCGTCGTGCACTCCAGAGCATAACGGGCGAAATCTCGTCCGAAGACATTCTACAATCTATTTTCGCGGGGTTCTGCATTGGCAAGTAGCACGCTCAGTTTAATCGGTGTCCTCATCGGGATTTTTGCTTTCGGGACCTACATGGTTCCCCTGAAAAAGTACCCGAACTATTCTTCGTGGGCGTTCCTCGCCGTGATGGCGGTGGGCGCGCTCTTCTGTTCCACCGTTATCGCGGGAGTAACCGGGCAATTCAACTTGGCGCCGGTCGGTATTTTCTGCGGGCTTCTCTGGGTTATCGGCGGCGCGCTCTGCTTCTGGGCGGTGCAGGCCGAACAGGACCTCGCGGGTACGGGGCTTCGGTCCATGAGCGTGAGCATCTTGCTCTCGTTCTTCAGCGGCGTGGTCATATTCCAGGAACCGACCCTTCTGTACTTCTCCGTTCCGGCGATTGCCTGCATGGTTATCGGCATCTGGATTCCTGCAAGCAAGACCAAGTCCGTGTGGAAAAACTGGCGCTCGCTCCTTTCGGGCGCGATTTTCGGTACGTACCTGATTCCGTACAAGTTCAGTTCCCTCGGTGATATGGAATTCCTGTTCCCCTTCTCGGTGGGCGTGTGCGTAGGCAGCGTATTGCTTGTCGCCATTATGACGCTCAAGCGCAAGAAAAGTTTCGGTTATCCTAAAATTCCTACTTTGTTCGCTTTTGCGTCCGGCATCCTCTGGATGCTCGGTACCCTCGCCATCTTCTGGGCCATCGCCGACGACGGCATGTTCGGCTACGCAGTGGGCTACCCGCTTCTGCAGCTCAATCTCGTGGTGAACCAGATGTGGGGCGTGTTCGTGTTCGGCGAATACGCAAGCCGTCATGGCCGCATAAAGCTTACGCTCTCGACCATCGTCATATTGGTTGGAGCGGTGCTCCTTACACTTTCAAAGATGTAATTTCAGCCTCGAATGTTTCGGCAGCTTTTGCGTCCTCGTTGTAGAGGGCGCAGATTTTTTTTGTGCTCAGTTCCAGCACCTTGCGGGCAAGTTCGTTGTTGCCCTCTTCGCGCAGCATGCGGAGCGATGCGTCGATGCGCTTCACGTCCAGCGGCTCGGGGTAGTCCTTCATGAACTTGTACAGCAGTTTCACCTGACGGTCGTAATCCTCGTCGGTTTCGCAGGCGAGCAGGAAGGGTATCACCTTCACGTTCAAAAGGTTCCCGAGGTCGCCCACGAACGTGTTCAGCGATGCTCCTTCGGGGAACAGCTCCACCGTGTCGCTCATGATGTCTTCGTTGTCGAGGAACTGCCCGTTCTCGAACTGCGAGAGCATATCGTTCAGGAGCTCCATCTCGTGCTTCTTCGTCTGCTCGCGGTAACGCGCCTGGTAGTAGATGGGGAGCGTCGTGAGGCAGAAGTGCGCCTGGTTCGCGCCGATGAATTCCCCGACAAAGTAAATGTCGGCTTCTTCCTTGAGAATGTCTTCTTCTTTGGTGAAGTTGCCGATGCGCGCCGGGATGGGGATGACTTCCATGTTCGAAAGTTCGTGCAGGCGGTCGCGCACCGTTTCCACGTCAAGGTTCTCGGGCAGTTCGACGCCGTTCTCCTCCATCGTTTCGAGGAGCTCGTTCAGGCGCTCGTCCATCACCTGGTTCCTGCGGCGGCGCGAGGGCACGGTCGGGTTGAACTTGCGGAAATCGCCTTCAAGCGTCAAGAGTCCGTTCTTGATCATGTCGTCGAACGGCGTGTTGCTTTCTTCGGCGTCTGGCGTGGGCAAAATCCTTGCGTAGGCAATCATCCTGCCGCAGAGCCTGTCGTCGTTTCCTTTTTTCTGTTCAATACCGAGCATGCGCATAATATAGCAAATAGTCATTGGTCATTAGTCATTGGTCATTAGTTGCTGGTTATTATTCATTCCACATTTCACATTCCACATTCCACATTATCTATCTTTTCCCTTATGGAACCGGCCCTCTGGCAAAAGATTCTCGACCTGTGCAACAGGCTCTCGAACGTCACGTACGAGAACCTCACGAAAATCATACGCCTGGAATCTACCGGCAGCGCTACTGCCGCGCGCAACCTCGACGACAGCGACCAGAACGATATCGACACCTGGATGGGTGGCGGCACCTGCTTCAGCATGACGTGGCACCTGTACCAGAGCCTGCGCGACATGGGATTAAACCCGCGGCTCGTGATGGGCCACAAGCGCAAGGAACGGAACATCCACTGCGCGCTGATTTTACCGGATGCGGATACTAACGCGTCATCGCGAGCCGAAGGCGTGGCGATCCACTCAGAATTTTTATTCGATCCCGGCTACCTGATTTTTGACCCGTTGCCGATTCCGCTCCCGAAGCCCTTCGGTGCAGGTGAGGCGCTCTTCCCGCTGGTGCCGAACAGCGTGCGCCTCGTGCGGCCCGACATGGATTCCATGGAACTCTGGACCGGCGGCGCCCTCCGTACCGACGGCTCGATTTCTTCGCCCATGAAGTTGCGGTTCGAATACCCGGTGGCAGGCGTGAGCGTCGAGGAATTTAAACAGCACTGGTCCGAAAGTTTCTACCGCGAGATGATGACCTACCCGGTGTTGAACCGCCTCGACCGCGAGCGCGGCGTGCAGTACTATTACCAGAAGGGCAACCTCGTGACCCGCGACGCAAACGGCAGCCGCATGGAACGCATCGCCGAACCCGAAAGGGTCGAGAAATTGAGCGAAATCTTCAGGCTTTCGCCCGAACTCGTGTCCAGGGCGCTTGGTATCCTCTCGAAATAAGTATATATTTGTTTCATCGTCATCCCCGCGACCTGTGGTGAGCGTCGCCGAACCAAGGCGGGGATCTTTAAGCATCACAGGAACATAAGGAGTCCTATATGAAAAAGATTCTGGCCGCTTTCGCCATCCTCGCTTCCGCAGCTCTCATTGCCTGCGGTCCCTCCAAGCTAGAAATTCAGGAAATGTCGTCTTCGTGCGACGTGTCCGTCGAAGTGGGCAAGGTGCTCGACGATACCATCAGCCTCTACGTGGGCAACATGTTCTTCCTGAACGCGAAGCAGACCGTGAACGAGGACCTGTTCCCGCTTTCGGCCAGCATCCGTGACCCGATGAACATCGAAGTGAAGGGCCGTACCGACGTGATTGCATCCGCCGCCGACTTCATCGCCTACCTCCGCCGTTCCGCCCCGAACGCCGTGAACTTCGGCATAGTCGTGAACGAAGCCGCGAAGAACGAAATCGGCTTTGACGAGGCAAAGACCGTCAACCGCCTGGTCGAAGTCTTCAAGACCCTCGAGGGCGGCTCCGTCATCCTCTTCCACGAGAAGGACGGCCAGCTGACCGACGCGAAGAAACTGTTCTAGTCCGCAAAGAACAGTTGATAGAATTTATACTATATTTTTAGTGTAAATTAAATTCTTTGGATAGGAGGAAATATGAAATTTTTGAAAATTCTGTTGTCTGCGGTTGCGATTGCGGGCGTGCAGAATGCCCTTGCAAAATGCGAAGGCACGCTCTATCTGATGCCGCAGGAAGGCTGGACGGGTCGGTTCTACGTCATGACGGATTCCACGTCGACCGAGGCGAGCCCTCGCTACGATGCTGAAACGCGTTATTTTAAGGTTGACCTGGCCCAGGCGAAGAGCGGTGAAATGGATTCGACCTTTGCCTTGGTGAATCATCTGTATGCTCCAATGAAGTATATCGTCCAGGCAGAATGGAACAACGCTGTGAATGAGGATTTCCGTTACCTCAAAGGAAAAACAGACATCAAGTGCCCTGGGGCCGGAAACAGCGTATTTGTTCTCGAGGACCCGGAACAGCCGGGCAAGACCCTTGTTGCCTCGGAAAAACCGAAAATCAAGTATCTCTATTTCTTGCCTCCCGATAAGGAAGAATGGTGGGTGACCCCGCCCATGTGGTCGGGCGACGGAAAGTATGCGAGTGGCAAGCCGCTCAAACCTGCCGAAGACAGGTGCGGTTGGTTCTATACGTCGTGGGTCTACAGAAATGTTCCAAGCAATTTCATCATCTTCAAAAAATCCGATGAATCCCTGAAGGAAGCCATCGGAATGAATGGGTTGGGAGCCGCCCTCGAACCGATTGCATTGGATATGGTATTCGAGGTCTACGAAAAGGACACGCTATTTTTCTTTGCCGACCCTGATGTATCCCCGACAGGTAGCGGATCGTTTGCGACATCTGACAATGATGCCAGTGGCAATTGTTCCTACTTCTTGCAGATGACGTTCTACGATACCGATGCAAGCCTGCACGGCGCGTTTACCTGCGATGATTACCCGAATATGGGTGCCAACGCGTGCTATTCCGCAAACGCCAAGTACAACTATCCTGGCGAGGGTGCGAAGAATACAGTCCCCTGCATTGGCGTGACTCCGGGAATCGTTGCCGATCTGCTTGACCCGCAGACGAAGAAGCCGACCTACAATGCTGCAAGCGGCTGCTTCGTGAGCGCGGAAGCATTCAACGCGATGTTCAAGGCGACTCCGGATGTGAACGTGGTCCACGAGCTCGGTTCGCGCGGTGTGTATTTTTACATGAACCAAAACGGCCTGTGGCAATACGACAGCTATTGGAGCACGAATCCTTCGCAGGCATTCACTCCCTTGAACGACCTTGCGGATTCTGTCAAGAACGATAAGTGCACAGGAACGTGCGCAACAGCCGCTACCCTGAGGGAAGAATACGGTGCAGTGCGTTACGGCATGGGTGGCAGCAACGATGCCGCGAAAAATTTCATTTCCGACAAGGCGCAGCAGGCGCTTGGCGATGTTTACGACTGGTCCCTGACAGAACCCAAGACCGGGCTTCCGTATATTGACTTGTATCCGGTAACGGCGGGCGAGTTCGCCGATGGGGATAAGCCCAATGTCTACGATGTCCTTTCGTGGGATGACCGCGTCAAGAGCGAGGGTAACCAGCATTTCTGCCTGGAAACGCACTCGATGTTCACTTACCGGCCGGGAGCGTTCCTTGCGGTTCGCGGTGACGACGACATCTGGGTGTATATCGACAACAAACTGGCGATTGACTTGGGCGGTCTCCACATGCCTGCACCCGCTTACGTAAACCTGGACGAGTTTGCAGGTGCTTCTGGCGAGCTTGTAGCGGGGGAAGTTTACGATTTCGACATGTTCCTCTGCGATCGCCGTACGACAATGAGCAACTTGCATATTCTGACGAACCTGATCCTTGCTGGGTTGGACAAGCCGGGTAATACGGATGCCGTCAGTAAGCCTGCCGTGCGTGTTGCTGGAAATGTTTCGGGCTTTACTGTCCGCAACAGTTTCCGCTCGACGCTCTCCATTGTTACTTCGGATGCGTCCGCGAAAACGTATGCGGTTATGGATTTGCAGGGCCGCATCGTGCGTCGGGGAGCCATTGCCGGCACCGAAACTCTCGTGCAGAATTTGCGCGCTGGTTCCTACATCGTGAAGGTCGGCCTCGGCCACCGCCGCGTGAACGTCCGCTAATTATTTCAGCTTTTTCAGTTCGTGCCGGAGCATGAGCACGCCGATGATGGCCGCACCCGTGTCGGCGATGGGCTGCGCCATGAACACGCCCTTCAGTTCAAAGAAGTGCGGGAGCACGAGCAAAAAGGGAATTAGCAGAATCACTTGCCTGCAGGCGTTCAGGAACATGGACCTGAGCGCCTTTCCCGTACCCTGGAAAAAACTGCCCGAAACGAGCCCGAGCGGAATCATGAAGAATGCCGCCCCGAAAATACGCATGGCCCACGCGGCGACTTCCTGCAGCTTGAGGTCGGTGGGTGCGAAGGGGGCCACGAACACTTCGGTCTTCCACATCAGTATCGCCCACGCCACGAGCATAAAGCTCCCCGCGTAGATGAACGTGAACTTGAGGGTCGCCTTCACGCGTGCGTTGAGGCGCGCGCCGAAGTTGTACCCGATAATCGGTTGCGTGCCGTGTACAAAGCCGAGCAGCGGGAGCAATATGAACGAGGCGATGCTGTTCACGATGCCGAATGCAGAAATTGCGAGGTCGCCGCCCGAGAGGGCACCCGTGTTGTGCAGGCTGATTGCCCCGTAGGTGGTGAGGCTCCAGTTGAGGATGGCGTTCATCAGGCTGTTGCACACCTGCATTATGGAAGGCGGAATGCCGAGGATGATAATCTTCCTCACATACGCGAAGCGCAGCTTCATGTGGCGCCAGCGGATGCGGATGGGGGTATCTTTCTTCACGAAGAACTGCGTGATGAGCGATGCTGCCACCAGCTGTGAACCGATGGTCGCCCATGCGGCTCCCTCTATGCCCCAGCGGAATTGCACTATAAACAGCCAGTCGAGCGCGATGTTCGTGACGGCGCCGATGACTTCGCGGAACATGGCCGTCTTGGGGTGGCCCATGCTACGGATAAAGTGGTTCATGCCCGGGGCGACCGTCTGGAATACCGCACCGCAAAGCAATATGCGCATGTAGCTGCTGGCAACGGGGAGTGTCTGGTCGCTCGTGCCGAACAGGCGGAGTAGGGGCTCCATGAATATCTCGCCGAGCGTGAACGTGGTGGCGGCCATCAGCAACAGGAGCGAGAACGAGTTGTTCAGAATGATGCTGGCCTGGATGTACTTCTTTTGCCCGAGGCGGATGGCGAACAGCGTGTTGCCGCCTACGCCAATCATCATCGACATCGCCATGATGAACAGCATGATGGGGAAGCACAGCGTGATGCCCGCGATGCCTAGGCTTCCGACTTCCTGGCCCACGAAGAGGCGGTCTACTATATTGTAGAGCGCGTTCACCAGCATGCTCACGATGGAAGGCACCGAGAACTGCAATACCAGTTTCGGGATGCTTGCTGTACCAAAGGAATTGAGGCGCTCGGAATTCAGTTTCGACATTTCGGCGCGCAAATTTAGAAAATTATTAATTCGGATTTCGGATGTCGGAATTGTTTTTGGGGTGAATTTCCTAATTCTTACTTCCTAATTCCGCATTTGCGAAGTTACACTTCGCAAGCTACCTGGTTCCTGCCGCCTTCCTTGGCCACATACAGCAGGCGGTCGCATTCGGCAATCAGTTCCTCGACCTTCCCGATGTTTTCGCCCTGGCGGCTGCACAACCCGAGGGAAATCGTCACGGGAATGACCGTGTCCTTCCACGAGAACTTGTGGCTTTCTACTGCCTTGCGGAGGCGTTCGGCGCTCTTCCGTGCGTCTTCGGGGCTTATCCCCGCGAGCAGCAGCAAAAATTCTTCACCGCCGTAACGGGCGAGCAGGTCGGCCTCCCGCTTTTCCTCGTTCAGGATCCTCGCAATCTCTTTCAGCACCATGTCGCCGCACTGGTGGCCCCAGGTGTCGTTCACGCGCTTAAAATGGTCCGCGTCCACCATGATGGTGTGTACAAAGTAATTGTTGCGGCGTGCGAGTGCGAGTTCGCCGAGGCTACGGTCAAAGAAGTTCCTGCGGTTGCTTATCTTGGTGAGCGGGTCTATTGTTGCCGCCTCGTAGAGGGCCTTGTCTATCGCCTCTTCGCTCTTGTCCTTGAATTCCACCTTCATCACCATCTTGCCAATCTGCAGGCGGTTGTCGGAATCGAGGACCTTCTCCTCCACGAATTCCCCGTCCACGAAGGTGCCGTTCGTGCTCCCGAGGTCCTTGACGGTCACGCGGATTCCGTCGAACGTGATGGCGCAATGCCTGCGGCTCACGAGCTCGTCGTCGAGGCGCACGTCGGCATCTTGACCGCGCCCGAGGGTAATCGTCCCCTTCGGGAGGGGAATCTGCTTGAACTGGGTCTGGGGGTACAGGATTATAAGGTGCGGACGCAGCTCGATTTTCTCGAATTTGATTGTCTTGCCCGGGGTAACGATGGTCTGGTCTAAATCCTGCATAAAAGTCTCCGCACAGCCTATTATAAATATAGTCTGAAATTTACGGCATGCGCCTGCATGACATTATAGAAAAATAGTGAACAAAAGGACCCTAAAAACGCTCATCAAGACCTAAAAAAGAACGAAAGGGCTGGCTGTAACCTAAAATTTACAATACGACCCGCAAAATACGCGAAAAAATCACAAGAAAGGTCCCCTTTTCAAATATTTTCAAAAAAAATTACCCTTTTTCGTAAAAAAAGGATAAATTTCAAGGCGGTGTGGCATCGCAAGAGGCCGCTGTCTTTTTGCTATGCTATTGGCTGGAGAACCAAAATGGATAAAAAAATTATGAAAGAACATAAGTCCTCTCTCATAGGGTGTGTATTGGGTATCGCGATGTTCCTTGCAGGGGTGCAGGGTACGTGGGCACAGAATCCCGTGTGCCAGGGAACCGTCTTTTTCAAGGCGCCTGATGATTGGGATGCTGCCTATATCGGTGGCTTCAATGTCAATACGCTTAAGGCGATGACAAAGAATGATGAGGGCTACTACGTATATGATTTGGGCCTGCTTGGTATTAAGGATAAACTGTTTTTCGCAATAGGAAATGGTTCTCCTGCAACCAAGATTGTGACATCGACCAAGTTTAATGGTCCGACAGCTAATGCGAATGATGCGAACTGGCCTACGAACGAGGCGTCCATTGCGTGTCCCGGCAACGGTAAGGTCATTTACGTTTCCGAAAATCCGCTTGTTCCGGGCCGCACCTATACCGGTGAGAATCCCTCTGATGCAAAGTATTTCTATGTGCTTGTTCCTGAAGAAAAGACTTGGCAGTCCGATGACATGATGATTCATTATGTGATGCCGAATGGGACTGCAAAAGATACTGCCATGACTCCGGCAAAGAATCTCTGTGGATGGTACAGCATGGTGTTTGGCCAGGCACCGACGGGTGTATACATGTACCTGAAGAATTTCCCAGATATGCAATTGGGTGCGAACGGCCTGTGGGGTGAAGAAGATGTCGCTACTCCGGTAGACCTAAGCCTCCTTTACGAAGCCTATGGCACGAATACTCTTTACTTTATTCCTGACGATGGCGACTGGCCCGGTGAAGATGATGGTGGCTGGTATGTGACCGACCCGGGTGTTCCTGAACCGGGCAACAACAGCCGTTGTTCCTTCAGCCTTGCCGCTGTTATTTATGATACTGACCAAGACCTTAATGGCTTGTTCTCTTCGGACGGGGATGCTGTAAAGAACCATACGAACGGGTGTGTGGGTGTCCACCCTGGTCTTGTTCTGCCGGATTTGGGACCTGACAACAAGCCTGTTTTCTCGGGTTCTGCTGATGCAATTAAGTGCTTTGGCAACGCGGCTCAGTTCAACACGTTGTTTAATCATGTTCCGACTTTGAATGAAGTGCAGTGCTACGACATGCCGTTCCGCCATTATGGTAATGATACCCGTTGGGGCTACGATTCCGATTCCACGCATTACAGCAATAAGGGGCAGGAGTTGGACAAGTGTCCTGGCAATAAGAATTCGACTACTTGCCAAATCGGTGGATTCTCTCCGCTGGAATATTTTGGTGATGAATTTGATAATGCCGGCAATTGGACTTCGGGAACGGTTGCTCTGGCCAATCTCGTTTCGTTGGATGGGGGCGCTCCACAGCCTGTTCCTGGGGCTCGTAAAAAGCGCAAAGCTGCAGGGCCTGTTCCCGTGTTACCGACGGTATTCCCTATGACTGTTCCCGGTGTTGGCAAAATTGCCGACTTTGACCATTACTGCAATACTCCGGGTTGGTTTGGAGGTGTGGATTGCCAATACCAGTTTGAAAATGGTGACAATCCGGCAGACTTCTGGTGCTGGGGTAGCTATTGCGAATCGAGCTTCAATCGCTGGGGTGAAGGTGATGACTGGGGGGCTAACCCGACGATTATGCGAAACCAGCAGTTCTGCTTCGAATCGCATGCAACGTTCACCTACAATGAATCCCAGGAATTTACCTTCCGCGGTGACGACGACATCTGGGTGTTCATCAACAGGAAAATTGCCGTGGATAACGGCGGTGCGCACCTTGCCGCCCCGGGCCACGTGGTGCTGAAGAACCTGAACACCACCTACGGTGCAGGCTTCCTTGTGCCGGGCAACGATTACCCGATTGACATCTTCTTCTGTGACCGCCGAACCACGATGAGTAACGTGATTATCAAGACGAACATGTACATCAAGCAGTCTACGGGTGTTACGCTTTCTTCGAAGAAGGACGCTGCCTCAGGTGATATCGCGGTGAATATCTGCGTGGAAACCTCGGGTGGCGGCGACTGTGCCTCTGTGGCTCTCGGTGGCGGCACCGGGCCGGAAAAGACTATTAAGTGCGGTGACGAAATCGACAAGCCCATTACATACTCTATTACCACCCGCAAGGGCGAAACGCCTGCCGGCTGTGCCGACTGTGCTGCGCTCCCGTTCGGCCCGACTGCCGGTAACAACGGCTGGGTACACGGCGGTATCAACCTCGCAGATCCGAGAAACCCTGTTGTCAACCCCGACAAGATTACCGGGCTTGCTCCCGGTACTTACTTACTGAACGTGGAAGTCAACGGCAGCAACGAAAAGTTCAAGTTCCGCGTGAAGGGTAACCTGGGTATCGTTTCTAACGATGTCAAGTTCGATAACGTCGATGGCGACGATGCCGCTTATGCTAGCGGTACTACCTGGAAGTTTGTCGGTGAAGGTATGGCGGGTACGCGCGTGCCGATATACGTGTCTGCTCCCGATGAGCAGGGCGGTATCGACCTGATTTCTGCTCCGGGCCAGAGCTACACGCTTACGCTTACCGCGGGTGCAACGCTTTACAAGACGAACGACCCCGCCGATCCGAATTACGGAATCCCGCTCGTGACCCCGCTGGCGTCGTCTGTGAACCCGACGGGTATCGACACGTTCTGGCTCGAAGTTCCGCTTGCAGGGCTTTCTGCCGGTTCCATGCCGGTCACCGCCTCCGTGGGTAACACTTCGGCTACCATTACGTTCTATGCTCCGGCAATCTCGTTTGCCGAACCTGCGACGAAGGATTCCCTGGGCAATGTGCTTACCTGGAACCCGGTCACGCAGGACCCGGACTTCGAGGAGGACGGCGTTACGGAATACTTCCACTGGGTGGGTTCCGACGTGGACTTCTTCGTGATTATTTCGAACCCGGTTACCGGTGCCCTCTGCACGGAATGTACGTTTGATATCGATGTACTCGATGCCTCGAATGGTATTACTTCGCAGATAGGCAAGTATGCCGATGGCGTGTACCTGGTGCGTATCCGCAGCAATCTAGAATACTCGGTCGAGGCTGCCTCCATGGTTGTCGGTTCTATCGAGAACAACGCGATTGCCGCTCCCTATGGCAACATGCACTTCTACAAGCCGCCTGCACCGATGCCGCTCATTGTCGACCTGTTCGACGTGAAGGGCGCCCCGCTTGGCGAAATGAACATCTATCATGACTTCCATAGCGAAAGCCAGGAATACCTCGACGGTAAGGCCGACTCCATGGCCATTATCTACGACCGCAAGATTGACAAGGATTCCATCCCGACCTACATCTGCTTGAATTTCGACGAATCGAACCTCGAGAAGATTAATCCCTATGAAATGGGCATTTCGAACAACAATAAGGATACGGAGATGAAGTGCTCCGCCCAGTTCGATACTGTCGCTATCCGTAAGGCGTTCGAAAAGAGCCCGGACGGTGGCCAGACGCTCGTGTTCGCTGTTGACGAACCGCTCAGTAAGGATGTGAAGACGCTCGTGAACCCGGACAACAAGATTGCCTCGTTCACGGTGTACAAGTGGAAGGGCAAGGAAGCGCGTACCTTCTTCGAGAAGGGACTTACCGACCGCATGGCTCCGGTGATTCTCTCGGCTCGCGCGTCTAACGAAGGTGATGGTGCCGTTTACGACCAGGTGAGGATTATTGTTTCCGAACCGGTGACCATGATGGATGCGAACTATGGCGCCCAGGCGTTCAGCTACTACCTGAACTCCGCCATTGATATCGTGAGCGAGTCTGCCCGTTACATGCACTCGACGGCGGGTAACGTGCCGCAGCCGAAGAAGGATACCATCAACCTTCGCTACTACAACGCCGACCCGAACAACCCGACCCCGCACGTGGGCGACTACATCCGCTTCCGTGCCGATGCCGTGATTTGGGCCGATACCTCGAACGGTGTTGCTCCGGGTATGGATACGCTCCGCCAGGCGACAGACCCCGATTGGCACTGGAATTCGCCGACGAACTACAATGCGACGAACCGTCTGCCTTCCCCGTGGGTGCAGGTCGTGGGTGACGCAAAGATTGACGTGTCTACGATTTCGTACAACGTTGCTGACCCGTCGAGGGTGACTCCCGACATGCCGGTGGGCGAGATATTCCCCGTGAAGACGAACGAGAACATGGACAAGGTGAAGGCTGACCATCCGGGTACGCTCGGTCACTTTGTGCAGTCCGACATGGGTTCCATCATCGGGTCCAAGGACGAATATGCCTCGCTGGACAAGAGCGAAGTTTACTTCCAGTACGAGGTGGACTACTTCACCAACCTGGGTGCCTTCGTTGCTCACCAGAGCGGCAGGCTCTACTGCAACGACAAGTTCTTCTCGCCCGACCCGAGCACCACTCCGGATGGCATGGGTGACTGCGTGAAGAACCCGCGCAACTTCTACGTGGCCTGGAACATGCTTTCGGACAAGCACCGTCTGGTGGGTACCGGCGCCTACATCACCAAGTACACTTCGTTCGTGAAGCTTGCCGACAAGGGCAAGGTCGCGAAGAAGGAACTGACCGAAGTGTGGGGCGTGAAGCGCGGCAAGGGCGTGGTCAAGTAACCGCGAAACACACAAAAAACTTACATCGCTGAAATTGAGTGATTTTACTTAAGTCTCCCGAAAGGGAGGCTTTTTTTTGCGCGAAAAAAAAGTAAATTTCCCCGCAAGTGTGGCATGTTGGGTTGTCCCGTATGCTATAGGTTTGAAGCAGTTATGGATAAAAGGTATGAAACATAATAAGACCTCCATCTTAGGGATTGTATTGGGTATCATGGGGCTCCTTGCAGGGGTGCAGGGCGTTTTTGCTTCGTGCGTGGGAAACGTCTACTTCAGGGCGCCTAGCGACTGGACTCAGGCGGTGTTCTTCGTGGAAAACGGCACAATGCCAAAGACCGTTACCACCAAGGACGAAAACGGGTTTTTCTCCGTTGACCTTTCCACCATAACGCAAGAACCTTACATGGCGAAGTTCGGCATAGCGAACTCCACGACCAACGGTGCGAACAACATCGTGGTGCTGGATTCTGTATGGGCTTTCCAGAACATGTACAACCAGATTAGCAACCTTGCTACCATCCCGTGCCCGAACAGTGCGACAGCCCAGGTGTATGTGGCAGAAGACGCTCTCCATCCGGGTTCGACCTACGTGGGTTCCGCTCCCCCCGATGCGAAGTTCTTCTACATATTGCTGCCCGAAGAAAAGGAATGGCAGTCCGATGACCTGATGATTAGCTATACCACTGCGCAGGGAGTAAAGAAGGATACTGCCATGCTTCCTTCGCCGGACTATTGCGGTTGGCACTATATGGTGTTCGATACTCCGCCTTCCGATGCTGTGCTGTACCTGAAGAACAACAAGGATGTGCAGTTGGGCATCAACGGCCTGTGGGACGATGATGGCGAAGCTGACCCGATAGACTTGGGTACCGTTTTTGAAGCATACGGTGTGGAACAGCTGTTCTTTATCCCCGACGACGCCTTGTGGCCCGATGACGGTTCGGGTGGTTGGTACGTGGAATACCCCAATGTGGAAGGTACGTGCACTTTCTCTCTCGCCGCAATCATCTACGATAGCGACCAGGACTTGCTGAACGTGTTTACTTCTGACCCTGATGCGAGTGGGTTTGGCGCCTGCGTGGGCGTGCATACGGGTATTGTCAACGAGGACCTCGGCCCGGACGGCAAGCCCGTGTTCTCGGGTTCTCCGAATGCGGTGAAATGCTTTGGTACTGCACAGAACTTCAATATGCTGTTCAACTACACGCCGGGCGTTAACGAGATGCAGTGCTACGATATGCCCTTCCGTCATTACGGCATGGATACCCGCTGGGGGTTCGATTCCGATTCCACGCACTACGATGCGGATGGCAACGAGCTTGCTAAGGGTGGCTTTACGGGCGGGTTCTACCCGCTGGAAAATTCCACGGATGCCTCTGTAGTCGTTATAAACGGTGTGCCGCAGGGTCCGACTCCGAAAGCCCGTAAGAAGCGCAAGGCCGATGCTCCGGTGGGTATCAAGATTGAATATGCCGACCTTGACCATTACTGCAATACTCCGGGCTGGTTTGGCGGTATAGACTGCGGTGCCACGAACGAGTTCAGCAGTGGCGAGAATCCTTCGGCCTGGGATTGGGGTGTTCGTGAAGACTGGGCGAAGATGAATAGCAATGTGGCCCTGGAACGTAACCAGCAGTACTGCTTCCAGTCGCATGCGACGTTCACCTACAACGAGGACCAGGAATTCACGTTCCGTGGTGACGATGACATCTGGGTGTTCATCAACAAGAAACTTGCCGTGGATAACGGCGGTGCCCACCTTGCCGCTCCGGGTCACGTGGTGCTGAAGAACTTGAACACGACCTACGGTGCGGGCTTCCTTGTGCCGGGCCAGGACTATGACCTGGATATCTTCTTCTGTGACCGTCGCACCACGATGACGAACGTCATCATCAAGACGAACATGTACATCAAGCAGTCTACCGGTCTTGACTTCTCGACCCAGCAGACGAGCACGGGTGGCCTGCAGATGAATATCTGCGTGGAAACCTCCGGCGGTGGCGACTGCGCCTCCGTGGCTCTCGGTACCGCTGGGCAGGCGGGCCAGCAAGTTACTAAGGAATGCGGTGGCGATATATCGGTGCCGATTGCTTACTCCATTTCTACCCGCAAGGGCGAAATTCCGGCTAACTGCAGCGACTGTGCGGCGCTCCCGCTCGGTACAATCAGCCACGGCGGTATCGACCTGACCAACCCGAAGGTGCCTGTTGTGTACCCGGATAAGATTGGCGGCCTCGCTCCCGGCTCTTACCGCCTTGTCATCGAAGTCAATGGCAAGAAGACTTACTACTCCTTCCGCATCAAGGGTAACCTCGGTATTGTTTCCCGCGACGTGGTGTTCGATAACGTCGACAAGGAAGCTTCGGTCTACAATTCCGGAACCAAGTGGAAGTTTATTGACAAGGCTATGGCGGGTACGCGCATTCCGGTGTATATCTCCGCTCCCGATGACCAGGGCGGTGTTGACCTGATTTCGGCTCCGGGCCAGAACTACTCGCTATCCCTTACTGCGGGCGCAGCGCTCTACAAGACGAACGACCCTGCCGACCAGACCCCGCTGACAACGCCCTACTCCGGAACGGTGAATCCGACGGGTATCGATACCCTCTGGGTGGAAGTCCCGCTGGCAGGCCTTGCAAGCGGTACGCAGGAGGTGACCGCTTCCGTGGGCAACACTTCGGCTAAGCTTACGTTCTATGCACCGACAATCACGTTTGCGGAACCCGCTACCAAGGATTCCTTGGGTAACGTGCTTACCTGGAACCCGGTTACGCAGGACCCGGATACGGATGCGGACGGTGATGAGTACTTCCACTGGGTAAGCGCCGACGTGGACTTCTACGTTATCGCGATGAACCCGATAACCAACAGCGTGTGCAAGGAATGCTCGTTCGTGCTTGACGTCATCGACGCATCGAACGGTATTGTTTCGCAGGTGTCGCCGTTTAACGAGGGCGTGGCTCTCGTGCGTATCCGTAGCAACGTGGAGTATTCTACTACTGCGGCCTCGATGGTCGTTGCTGCCCTCGACAACAACGCGATTGCTGCCCCCTATGGCAACATGCACTTCTACAAGCCGCCTGCACCGATGCCGCTCATTGTCGACATGTTCGACGTGAAGGGCGCTCCGCTTGGCGAAATGAACATTTACCATGACTTCCATAGCGAAAGCCAGGAATACCTCGACGGTAAGGCGGATTCGATGGCGATTATCTACGACCGTGCGATTCATGCGGACTCCGTCCCGACGTACATCTGCCTGCATTTTGACGAGAGCAACCTCGACAAGATTAACCCGTACGATATGGGCATTTCGAACAACTCTCGCGACACCGAGATGTATTGTTCTACGCAGTTTGACTCCGCGACTGTCAGGAAGGCCTACGACCGTAGCCCGGATGGTGGCCAGACGCTCGTGTTTGCCGTGGATGACGCGTTTACGAAGGACGTGAAGACCAAGGTGAACCCCGACAACAAGATTGCCTCGTTCACGAAGTACGAATGGAAGGGCAAGGAAGTGAAGACCTTCTTCGAGAAGGGCCTTACTGACCGCATGGCTCCGGTGATTCTTGCGGCCCGCGTGTCTAACGAAGGTGACGGCGCCGTTTATGACCAGGTGAGGATTATCATTTCTGAACCGGTGACTGTACTGGATGCGGGCTTTGGCGCGCAGGCGTTCAGCTATTACCTGAACTCCGCCATCGATATCGCGAGCGAGTCTGCCCGTTACATGCACTCGACGGCGGGTAACGTGCCGCAGCCGAAGAAAGATACCATCAATCTTCGCTACTACAACGCCGACCCGAACAACCCGACTCCGCACGTGGGCGACTACATCCGCTTCCGTGCCGATGCCCTGATTTGGGCCGATACCTCGAACGGTTTTGCTCCGGGTGCCGATACGCTGCGTTCTGCGGATGATGCTTCTTGGACCTGGAATTCCCCGACGAACTACAACTCCACCAAGCGCTTGCCTTCTCCGTGGGTGCAGGTCGTGGGTGATGCCAAGATTACTGTGACCACGATTTCGTACAACATTGCCGATCCGTCGAGGGTGACGCCCGACATGCCGGTGGGCGAGATATTCCCCGTGAAGACGAACGAGAACATGGACAAGGTAAAGGCTGACCATCCGGGTACGCTCGGTCATTTTGTGCAGTCCGACATGGGCTCCATTATCGGGTCTAAGGATGAATATGCCTCGGTGGACAAGAGCGAAGTGTACTTCCAGTACGAAGTGGACTACTTTACCAACCTGGGAACGTTTGTTGCACACCAGAGCGGTAAGCTCTACTGCAACGACAAGTTCTTCTCGCCCGACCCGAAGACCACTCCGGATGGCATGGGTGACTGCGTGAAGAACCCGCGCAACTTCTACGTGGCCTGGAACATGCTTTCGGACAAGCACCGCCTGGTGGGTACCGGCGCCTACATCACCAAGTACAGTTCGTTTGTGAAGCTTGCCGACAAGGGCAAGAAGGCCAAGAAGGAACTGACCGAAGTCTGGGGCGTGAAGCGCGGCAAGGGCGTGGTCAAGTAAAGTGTCACACCGAAGCTGGGGTCTTTTTTCTAAATTATTGATATGCGAAAGATTGCTATAAGCCTGTTTGCGTGCGCCCTCTCTACCCTCGTGTGGGCGGGCGAACCTACCGATATCGATTCCCTCTTCCGTGGCAAGGAATACAAGCCCGAACTCAGCGCATCGCTCCGCGATACGACCAACGTGAATTCGGCGGTTCCGGGCAAGAAGGACTCGAAGGATTCGAAGGGCAATGGGCTCTACGTGCTCCAGTTCGAAGCCGTGGGTGACTTTGATGCCGCCCAGCGCCGCAGGGCGCAGATTTCTGCAGCGACTGGCTACAACATCAACGTGGTGTTCGACGCGCCGTTCTACAAGCTGCGTGGCGGTGGCTGGACCACGAAGAAGGCCGCCGACGACAAGGCTCGCGAACTTTCCGTTTATAACATCAACGCTCTGGTTGTTAAACTGCGCTAGTCACCTTCTTATTGCTTCAATCGAATTTCGCTTGCAAGGATGTTGCGGAGCGAGTTTGGCTTCTTTGTGAGCAACAAGCGCCTCGTATTGACGAGGCGTGGTTGCGAGAGCACGTGAGGAACCGGAGGTTCTGCTCCTGAAACGACGAGCGTGCGGTCTCTACAGCAATCCTAGTAACTGCTTTACGGCGAAGTCGTCCAGGTTCGTCGGTATGAGGGCGCGTTCTTCGGGCGAAACGTAGGTGAACCTGCGCTCGCTATCGGGGCGCATGCTCCTGTCGCGTAGCACTACGGGCAGGTTCTTCGTAGAATAGAAGAACTTGCCGGTCTTGATGAACTTGTGCCTCTGGCAACCCTGCTTGATGGCGTCGTTCAATGCCTGCAGAATCTTCGGGCCTGCGCGGTCCACGTGGTGGAGCTCCAGCAGGCGGGAAAGCAGCATCTCTTCGTGAATAGGCGCCTCGTGGTCCACGTAGAACTTCATCTGCACAATAAGCGCAATGCAGTCAAGTTCGGCAATCGGCTTGTCGTGTGCCGTCCCTTCGTTTTTCGGGTGAACGGCCTGGTACGGGACTGCCGTTACCTCGGGCTCGTTGCCGTCGTTTGTCGCATCGCCCGTTTCGGATTCTTCGGGTGGCGGCGGGGCCACGCTCTGCTCAATCGCGATGGTCGTTACGATGTGGCTTGTCTCGTCGTTGTACGAGAGGTACCAGAATGGAGTCCAGATAGAAATAACCTTCCAGCCCAGCTGGCGGAGTATTATCGGGCGGATGTATTCGCGGTCTTCCACGGATTCGCGGAACCGCTCGCTGGTACAGTCGTCCTCGATGACGGCGAGGAAGCGGTTCGCGTTGTTCGCGTCCACCACGACGGGCCCGACCGGGATGCCGCCTTCGGAGAAACTTTCCTCCGCATTGATGTTCTCGCGCTTCAGCAAGTCCATGACCTGTTCGCGGAGTTCTGAATCTGCGATGTGCGATTCGGCGGGTGCGTCATCCGATTTGCCCTGCAGGTAGCTGATCCAGTCCCAGAAAATCGAGGGCTTTGCCGTTTTTTGCATGGCGAGGTCTTGCTTCGTTATGAAGGTAACCGTCTCGTTGCGGGCGAGTGTCGTGCATACGGCGAACTTGCGGTCTGCCGTAATCTTGTCTATGCCCTCGTTTTCGGCGCAAATGAATATCACGTCGCGGTAGCGGTCTACGGCGCGGTCGGGAGTCTTCACGTAGAAACTGATGGGCATCTCCGACTGCACGAAGAACGATTTCTTTGCGGACTTTTCGGCGAGCGTGCTGATTGCCGTTTCGATTTCGTGGCAGCGGTCCTCGCTGAAAGCGATGATTCCGAGGGTCTGGCCCGGGTGCTTTTCGGCATGCTGGACGGCTGCCTTCGCGATATCGAGAACCTTGTCTGCGGTAACCTTCAGCTGGCAGTTCTTGGCCTTGCTTTTGAACGGGAGCGGGAACTGCTTGATGCCGCCGTTGTAGATATGCGAGTTCGCGAACTGGAAGAGCGTGGGGTTTGTGTAGAATTCCGAGTGCCAGAGTTCGCGCGTGGGAATACCGCGACGGAGCGTTGCCGTCATGATATTTTCCATAAAGAACGTCGTGTGCGGGGGAGCCACGTCGAGGAACGCGTCGTAGGTGTGCTGCTCGATGGTGGGCACGTGCGGGTTCCCGACCAGGATGGTCTTTTTTGCAAGAAGCACGAGCGGGATTGCCTCTGCGACCGAGATGCAGTCCGCGTCGAGCAGAATCACGGTATCGAACTGCCTGTCCTTGCTGAGCGAGAACGCCTCGTCGATACTGAGTATGGCGAGCTTGCCCGTGTCGGCAATGGCATGGACTTCGCGGAAGTTCGCGTTGCAGAACTGGTCGAGCAATGAGCGGTACTGCTTGCTCAGCTGGGAATGGGCCTTGGGCGATTTCGCGAACAGTTCTGGGTTCGCCTTGCCAATCTTCTGTATCTGCGTGCCTGCCCAGTTGTAGGTGCAGGCCTTCACGATTTCTTCGTTGATGGCGCCCGGGTTCTGCAGGTAGCGTACGAGGCTCGTGCACCCGAGTTCTGCGACCTTCTGGAACAGTACGGAAAGTTCAATGTGAGAATCGATGCTGTTCCAGTTTTCGCGCCAGGTGGCAATCTGCGCAAGCCATTTTTCGAAGGTGAGGCTCTCGAGCGGAGTCGTGAGGTTCAATGCCTGCGAAAGCGAACGCGTTGTAGAAAGCAGTTCCTGGAGGGTGTTCCCGTATTCGTCTAATTGCGGGAGAATCGCCTTGATCTTGTGCCAGTGCCCGAGAACGGTGAGCATCAGGTCGAACTGCGGTGCATCCTTGAATTTTTCCCGGAATTCGTAGAGGTAGGTAATCTTCTTGTTCAGGCTTACCCAGTTTGATTTCTCGTAGAGCCAGTCTTTGCCGAGCAGGTGGTTCCCGAGGACCGCCGTATCCTTGTAGGCGCGCTTGTTGTCTTGCAGCTCGAGGAGTGTGTCGATAAGGTCGAGCAGGTGCGCGTCCGACGTGACTTCTTTCGGGTTCTTGAGCACCTTCATGAGGCGCCTTCTGGAACTGCGGTAACGGTCCGAAAGCCCCTTGAGCGTTGTCTTCAGGCTTTCTGCAAATTCGTCGCGGAACGAGAGGATGTTCTCGTCGATGGCATCTTCGGTGTAGATGTCGGATGTCTGCCTGTGGTAGCGCACCCAGCTGTCACCTGCTTCGGGGAGCGCGCGGAGAGTATCCTGGTAGGCACTCCAGCTGGAGGACTTGAGGTCCCAGTCTTCAAATTCGGGAGTCTGCGCGTCGAAGTTGTTGCGGATGAGTTCGATGACATCGGCAAGAACGTTGAGGTAGACGCCCGTGGGGAAGAATTTTTCTTTCTCGAAAAGTTCAATCAGCGGGCCGAGCGCGCGAGCCTTCTCTTCGGCAGTCTGGAGTATGGCTTCGATCTCGGCCTTCTTTTCGGGAGTGAGGTCTGCGACTTTCACGTTTTCAAAAGTCTTGCGCGCGGTGATGCCGTTCTGGCTGAAGTACAGGGCGACAATCTGTTCGAGCGTGTTGCGCAACTGGTTGAAGCGTTCGTAGTCGAGCGCGCTCGATTCCTGGAATATGGAATCAACGAACTTGGCCCGCACTTTCGGCGTGAAGGCGAATTCCTTGAGCACGTTCGTGAGGCTCGTATTGCTGGGCTCGACAACCTGGTTTATGGACTTGTAGTAAGAGCGGAAGTAGTTCCTCGCCTCGTTCACCTGTTCGACCAGCGTGTCGCGTTCCGGTCCGCTGAACTGGCGGAACTGCGGGTCCCATTCCTGCAAGAATGCCTGCCTGCTCAGGTTGCGGCGGGTAACGACCAGCGTGCTCTTGCCCTGTGCGAGTGTTTCGGCGACGATGTTCGCGGCGACTCGCATCTTTTGCGTGCCGGGCAGCGTCTGTATGGCATAGCCGAGCGTGCTTTCTTGCAGGGCGTCTATCGTTACCTTCGTGGTATGCGAGTCCGTCGTGTAGAGGAAGTGGTGCTCGGTCGGGTTGAATATCTGGTCAAAATCTGCATCGTCGAATACGGATTCCTTGATCTGGAACCCTTCGTCGTTGAGGAGGGAATTCAGGAAGGAGTTCGCCGCAATGCGTTTTTCGCTGTGGAAATCCTCCATGCATTTCTTGAGCCTGAGCCTGCTCGAGTTGAGGAAGGCAAGGCAGATGCCGTGGCGGGTGAATTTCCAGTTGCGCTCGGTCGAGACGGCCTTTTCGAAAAGCGAAAAGTAGAGCGATATGCTGAACTGCCCGTTGACTATCGCGTCTTCGGCGCTCGGGAGCCCGATATCGGGCATGCGTTCGCGCAACACGATGTTTTCCATCGGGAGCGTCTTGGAAAGCGTGAGCGACTTGCCTTTGGCATCCACATCGATAGGGACAAGCAGGCTCGGTGCGAGCGCGTTGCCGTCCCACTTGAGGAACCCGAGGAGCAGGTAGAGGTCGGACTTCCCGAAATCCTGGCGCTTTTCCCGGAACACGGAGGAAAGGATTTGCTCGCGTTCCTGTTTCTGCTTCGCGGTGAATGTCTGCGATTCGGGAAGGAACGTATCCAGCGGGATAGGCGTACCGGAATGGAGCCACCTGTCGTAGAAGGCGTCTCCGGCTTCAAGCAGCAGGGGTGTCTGGAATTCGTTCTTGATAGAAAAATGCAACAGCCTGTCCTTGTTTTCGAAAAGGGCGGCTTCCTCGCATATCTTCTTCACGGTAGACACTTGTGTTGCTTGCGGCATATTAAGAATATAAGATTTTTTGCTGTTTAGGCAAGTTTACAGGGATTGTTCTACAATCGAAATGGCATTTTCAAGGTTCAGGGGGGTGCTGTTCGGCAGAAAACCCGCCTTGTGGCACACCCTGCCCAGCAGTTCGCTGGCGGTAATGCCCGCATCGCGGTCTTGGCGCAGGCTGTGGGCGCGTTCCCGCTTGGAAAGTTTTTTGCCTGCGGGGTCCACGATAAGCGGGTGGTGCAGGTACAGCGGTGGGGTTTCGCGCCCGAGCAGGCGCATGAGGGCGATTTGCCTTGCGGTTGAACTGCGAATGTCCTCGCCGCGCACGATATGGGTGATTCCTTCCTCGATGTCGTCGACGCAGACGGCGAACTGGTATGTCCATTGCCCCTCGCGGTCACGGATGGGGAAGTCGCCGCATTGCAGTTTCGGATTCTCATTGAAGTCGCCGAGGCGCATGTCGTGCCAGTGTATTACTTTGTCAGGAATTACGATGCGCAGGTTGTGCGGTTGCTCGTCACACCGTAGAAAGTCTTGCCGGAGATCGTCACACCGCAGTCGCGAAGCGACAAGTGTGTCCATGGAGTTTTTTGCCTTGCTGCGCAAGGCTTCGGTATGACGCAGGAAACACTTCCCGCGATAAACGATTTCGCCGGTCTCGCTCTTGGGGTTTTCTGCTTCCAGCTGCTTGCGGCTGCAGTAGCACGGGTACACGAGTCCCCTTTTCTGCAGGCCTTCGAGCGCGGCTTCGTAGAGGGCTGTTCGCGCACTCTGGATACTTTGGGAATCCCACTGGAATCCAAACCATTCCAGGTCTTCGTAAATGCTGTCGATGTATTCGGGGCGGGCGCGACCCCGGTCGTGGTCCTCGATGCGCAGGTGTATTTGCAGGCCCCATTTGCGAGCGGCCGCCCACACATAGAGTGCCGAAAGCAGGTGGCCTTCGTGCAGGTAGCCCGTGGGGCTCGGCGCAAATCGTATTTTTCCTTCCATGCAGGGAAATGTAACAAATGTGGCGGTTTTAGGGGGCGATAAATGCAATTTTTACTTTTTTGTGCTTTTAAGGCGTCAAAAACGGCGCAGAATCCACTTTTTTTATTTATATTCAGAACGTGAGGGCGTTTGTGCCCGCAAACAGGATTTTGGGTAATGCAAATGAATTTTACGCGCGCTTTTAGGATTGCCGTCGTCGCAGTGGCGGTCTGCATGGTGTTCTCCTTTGCAGAAGATATCGTCGCGAAGACCTCGAACGGCTCGACCGTGATTCTGCACGACAACGGCCGCTGGGAATACTACCAGAACAATGCAAACATTCGTGACGTGCGCGAATCCGCCGTACCGAAGGACGCCCGCTTCGAGGTTTCCGTGCTGTACGAGAGTCCGGACAAGGTAAAGAAGAACGTGCGCATGGCGATGGAGGCGGACTTCGCTACCGAAGAAGAAATCAAGGACAGCCTCCGCAAGGTGCCGAAGGGCGGCTACGTGTACTTCCAGGTACCCACGAAGCAGATCAAGCCCGGGCTTACGCGTGAACTCACGTACTCGCTGTACGATGGCGGCAAGAAGGCGATATTCACGAAGACGGTCCGTGATTCCGAGGCAACCCCGAGCGAGGATGCCGGTATATCGAACCTGCTGGTGGTGCCTGTTTACGGTCGCCCGAAGTCGAAGGTGATGCAGGCGAAGGTCGAGGACCGCGCGAACCACGCCACGCTCGATATCGAAATCCCGATACGCTGATGACCGCCCCGCAGCCTGAATTACTGAAATTCGCAGTCGTGGATGTGGAAACGACCGGCGGTGCGGGAGATGCGAACCGCATTACCGAAATAGGGATTGCCCTGCTGGATGGCGACGAGCAGGTAGGGGAGTTCCATAGCCTTGTGGACCCGGGCGTGCCCATAACGCCGTTTGTCAAGAACCTGACCGGCATTACCGACGAGATGGTAAGCGGTCAGCCGCAGTTCCAGGCGCTTGCCGAAAAGATTGCGGAACTCCTGGACGGGCGCATCTTCGTGGCGCACAACGTGCAGTTCGATTGCCGGATGGTGCGCACGGAACTCAAGCGTTGCTGTGTGAAGTTTGACCCGCCGAGGCTATGCACCGTGAAGACTTCGCGCAAGTTTTTCCCGGGATTGCCTAGCTACAGCCTGCACAACCTGACGGAATCGCTCGGGCTGAGCGACTTTAGGCATCACCGCGCGATGGACGATACACTTGCCTGTGCAGAAATCCTGAAACTTGCCTACAGGAAGGTCGGGCCGGAACGTATTTTGAAAGAGGTGAAGAACCTTTCCACCCCCAAGAAGGCGCGTGTCTTGAGCCCCAAAGTCTAATTTGCAATAAACATTGCCCAACCCGAACCAACCAGCAACCAATAACCATTGACTAATAACTAACAACCAACAACTAATGACTAATGACCAATAACTAATGACTAGTCAATAGTCTGGCCCGGAACTTCATCTTCAATATGCGGGCGACAGACTTCTCGATACGTACAAGGTAATCGTCGCTTTGCCGGGCGAGTTCAAGCAGGGTGTTCTTCATGTCTACCGCTTTTGTGGGGTAGGTCGTCATGAACATATCGTTGCCGGCATCGAGTGCCGCCTTCACCACCTTCTTGAATTCCGATGCGGGGTAGGGGTTCGGGAGCGGAGCTTCGGGACCGCTTATCCATGCGCGCAGATTCGTTCCCCAGAGGTCGTCGGTAAGCACCACGATATCGTCGTCGATGTCGTGGGCCATCTTCACGATTTTCGGTTCAAAGACCGCGGGTGCATCAGAAATTTTCGTGTATCGCACGCTGCTCATCATGATGACGGGGGCATCCGGGGCGAGCGCCTTGAATGGCGCCACATTCTCGCGGATTTTATCTTCGGTCGCATCGCTTTCTGCCATCTGCAGGTCGCTATTGGTTTCGCTGTCATAGCCCGGGAAATGCTTTGCGGCGCTGATGATTCCGCTAGCCTTCATTCCCTTCACGAACGCGCGGGCCTTCTCGATATTCTCGATGCCACCCCAGGAACGTCCATGGAGTTCCATGAAGGTTTCCCTGCCGTTTATATCGGAGGGCGGGTCGATAGCCGGGGCGAGGTTCAGGTTGATTCCCGTCTTCTTGAGGGTGGCGCCGATTTCACGTGCGGTTCGCTCGATTTTTTCGGGCGCCATCTCGCGCATTTCCTTCGCACTCGGGGCCTTTTCCCACTTGCGGTCAAGACTTCGTATGCGGTTCACGTGGCCACCTTCTTGGTCGATGGTAACAAGAAGCGGAATTTTTGCCCTCGAGGCGATGTTCTTGAGGTTCTTCTGGAGCTGGTTCCTGGTCGAGAGATGCGCGCCCATCACGAGTACGCCGCCAAGGTTATTCTCGATGACAAAATCCGGGGGCGACATGTACACCATGATCATCTGCCCGACCTTTTCTTCGAGAGTCATTGAATCCCACAGCGGCTGGAGTTCTTGGGGGAGTCCCTGTGGTGCTGCCGTCGCAAGCCCGCAGTGCATCAATGCCATTGCAACGATAAAGAGGATTCTTTTTCTCGCAACAAACATCTCGCAACCCTAGCCAACCAGCAACCAATAACTAATAACCAGCAACTAATAACTAATAACTAATAACTATTGACCAATGACCAATGACCAATGACCAATGACCAATGACCAATGATCAACCAACTACCCTTCGCTTTTTGCGGCACTCTTCTTGAAGAACCTGCGCGGCTTGAACTCGCGCGGCGGGAAGTCGAACTTGAGCTTGCCCTTTTCGAGCGTGAGGTAGGCGTCAAATAGCCTGCGCGTCTTGTTGCTGCGGAAGCCCTTGATGAGTTCGGTCTTTTCGCCCGCGAGGAGCTTCTGGATGGCTTCCATCGGGATTTCCTTGCCGAGCAGCACCTTGGGCAGGTTCAGGCCCGAGGGCTTCTTGTCGATGTAGCTCTGGCTCACGTAGCCGGTGAGCGTCTCGAACACGTCGGTGTTGTCGATGGGCGACTTGCCCACCTTCTCGCCGATTTCGATTTCCTCGGGTTTTTCCTCGAACTTGAACTCGATTTTGTTCTGGTCGTTGATGATGAGCACCGCGGTGAATTCCGCGCCGCGCTTGCTGCGGAACCCGGGCAGCGGGCCAATCTTACGCTTGGTGAGGAGTTCCACGATTTCTTCGTCGGAGAGGTGCTTGCCGCCAATCATCTTGCGGATGACGATACCATCTTCGGTAGTGTAGCGGCTCACGGTCTCGAACACCTTCTTGCCGTTTACCGGGCTAAACTTTGCCTCGCCGGTGGTGTTCTCTTCCTTGAATCCCTTGATGTTTTTGACCATGGCCTTCGTCATGTCGACGATGCCCTTCATGAAGTTCTCGCGGGATTCCTTGCCCTTGCTGATGAGGTCCATCTTGTATTCCCACTCGCCGGTGAGTTCCGGGCTCGTGAGCGCCTCGCAGTTCATGGCCGAGAGCACCTTGATAAGGTCGAATGCCTTCGCCGTCGGGATCATTTCCTTCCCGTCACGGACAACATACTTGTCGCTCACCAGTTTCTCGATAATGGCGGCGCGTGTCGCAGGCGTACCAAGCCCGCGCTCCTTCATGGCGTCGCGCAGCTCGTCGTCCTCGACGAGCTTGCCTGCGCTTTCCATCATGGAAAGGAGCGTGCTTTCGGTGTAGTGCGCAGGCGGCTTGGTAAAGTCCTCGTTGCTGCGCATATCAAGCGTCTTCGCGTCGGCTCCCTTCAGGGGCGGCACGTTCGATTCGTCATCGCTGTCCTTGCCGTAGACCGCCTTGAAACCCGGGTCCACGAGAATCTTGCCTTCGGTAATGAACGTCTCACCTTCGACGGTCGTGATGCGCGTCGTGTTCAGGTACTGTGCCGGCGGGAAGAATACCGCGATAAAACGCTGGCACACCATCGTGTAGATTTTCTCTTCGGCTTCGGAGAGTCCCTTCGGGGTGACTCCCGTAGGGATGATGGCGAAGTGGTCCGAAATCTTCGTGTTGTCAAAGACCTTCGGGGTGCGCTTCACGTAGTTCTTGTCGAGCGCCTCCTGCGCGAACTTGGCGAGCGGGCCTTCGATTTTCCCGAGGGTAGCCTTCACGGGGGCCACGTAGTCTTCGGGCAGGCAGCGGCTGTCGGTACGCGGGTAGGTCGTTACCTTGTGGCGTTCGTACAGGGCCTGCGCAATCGAGAGCGTAGTCTTAGCGCTAAAGCCGAAGCGGTTGTTCGCTTCGCGCTGGAGCGTGGTGAGGTCGTAGAGCTGCCCGCACTTCTGCTGGGAGGGCGCGGTCGATTCCTCAATCTTGCCGGGCTTGCCCTTGCACTTCTTGAGAATCTCGTTCGCCTTCTTCTCGTCAAAAATCTGCTTCTTGCGGTCCTTGCCGTCGCCCTCGAACCATTTGCCCTGGTAGTTCACGCCGCCGTTGTCGAAGTCCGCATCGATGGTCCAGAACTTTTCGGGCTTGAACTGCTGGCGTTCTTCCTCGCGCTTCACGATGATGGCGAGCGTCGGGGTCTGCACGCGCCCGCACGGCGTAATCTGGAACCCGCCCATGCTGCTGTTGTAGGCGGTGAGCCCGCGGCTCCCGTTCATGCCCACGAGCCAGTCGGCTTCGCTGCGGCAGAGGGCAGCGTTTTTCAGGTTTTCCATCTCTTCGGCGGTGCGCAGGTGCTCGAACGCGTCCTTGATGGCGGTAGGGGTCATGCTCTGCATCCACAGGCGCTTGATGGTCTTGCCCGTGAACTTGCCCTTGAGTACGTAGTCGAGGATGTAGAAGAAAATCAGTTCACCTTCGCGGCCCGCATCGCATGCGTTCACGATGGTCGTCACGTCCTTACGCTTGATGAGCTTGCTGACGATGGAAAGCTGCGACTTGGTGGCGGGGGTGGCAACGAGCGGGAATTTTTCGGGGAGCATCGGGAGCGTCTTCATGTCCCATGCCTTGTAGCGCTCGTCGATATCCTTGGGGTCGGCGATGGTTACCAGGTGGCCGATGGCGTGGCTCACGATGGTCGTGTCGCTTTCGTAATAACCGTTATTCTTCTTGAACGACTTGGCGCCGAGTACCTTCACGAGGTCGGCCGCAACGCTCGGTTTTTCTGCGATGATGAGGGTTATGCCCTCGCTGGCGGGTTTTGTCGCCTTCTTTGTCGTGGCGGTCTTTGCCGCAGTCTTTGCTGTAGATTCTGTCTTTGTCGTTTTCTTTGTCGTAGTTGCCATCGTTATTTCCACTTGAAGCGTCCGAACAGGCCGAAGAGTACGGCCAGCACGGTGAAGGGGGCGTGGATGAATTCCACAGGGATGCACCACTTTAGCAGGTGCTCCTGCCGGAATATCCTAAGCCCGCGGAGTATTAAAACCAGGTCGCCGACGCACTTTGCCACGAATGTGGCCGCGAAGGCTATGAAAATTTCGAAACTGAAGGGCGAGAGTGCCGCCGCGACGCACTGCATCACGAGGAACAGGAACACCATGCTGAGCACGAACACGATTTTTGGCGTGTAGTAGATGGTCTTCGAAGCCCAGCGCTTGCGCTGTTCCCAGAGTTCCTTGAGGGTTTCCTTGCCGTTCGTCGTCACGAAGGTCGATTCGGCGATGCAGTAGCGCATGGCCCAGGGGCGGTCGGCGGCGAGTTTCTGCATCAGCAGGTCGTCATCGCCGCTCTGGATCTTGAGCACGCTTTCGAACCCGTGCACGCTCTTGAAGAAACTCTTGCGGTAGGCGAGGTTGTTGCCGGTGCTCGTGAGCGGCAGGTGCATGGCGAGGCCTGCGGTACCCGCGACGCGGTAGATGAGGGTCTCTACGGCCTGCATGCAGATAAGCACGCTCGACTTGCCGGGAACGGTCGGAATGTACGAATGCCCCGCCACGAGCTCGATGCCCGGTTCAAATTCTGCCACGATTCCGGCGACCCAGGTGGGCTTCACGATGCAGTCGGCGTCGGTAAGGCAGAGAATCTCGCCCTCGCAGGCGTCGATAAGCTGGCTGAGGGCGTGCTTCTTGGGGCTTACCCCTTCGGGAATCTCCCGGATGGTCAAAATGTGCAGCCGCGGGTTCTTGGCGGCGTATTCCTCGAGGATTTTCGGCGTATCGTCGTCGCTCCGGTCGTCGGCGACCCACACGTCCCACTTGCCGGCGTAGTCCTGGGCGAGAACGGAATCGAGCGTCGCCCGGATACCCGCCGACTCGTTGCGGGCGGAAATCAGCACGCTCACGCGCGGTTTTGGTTCCACGTCGGACTGCCCGAGGCGCACCGTGCCCAGCGCGCGGTAAAAACGCGCCTCCAGGGCTATGTAGAATAGCCCGAAAATGGCAATGAGGCCGATTACCAGGTATGTGAGCACAGTAAAGATCATTTTTCGGGCAAAATTTAGTTCATCGAATCTGAATCTTGGACTGCGGGTGCCGGAACGGGGCGGTGATTTTTCGATACATATATATATGTTAATGTATCGGATGGAAGCGAAATTTCGCGAATTCGGTGAAAAAACGCGTTTTTTTGGGGGTGGACGCTATTCTTTCACGAGTTCGGGGTGCTTGTCGGCGATGCGTCGGGCGAGGTACACGAACGGTGTATCCATCAGGGAGGTCACGATGAAGATACCGTACCCGAAGACGAGGATTTCGCCGATGGTGTTCCACGGGAATACGCCCGCGAAGGCAAGCAGGTTGAACACCACCACGTTGATAAGCTGGCTTACGAGGGTGGAACCGTTGTTGCGGAGCCACAGGAACCCGTGCTTGTCACCGAACTTCTTTTCGGTCCATTTCCACCAGGCGTGGTAGGCCCACACGTCGAACATCTCGCAGACGGCATAGGCGAACAGGCTTGCGAGCATCACGCGCGGGGTATTCGCGAACACGGTGCGGATGGGTTCGGCCATCGTGTCGCCCTCGGCGGGAATGTACAGGAACCAGCTCTGTGAAATCAAAATGAATGTGATGTTCGCGAGGATGCCGATTTTCACGCAGCGGCTGGCCTCTTTTTTGCCGAAGATCTCGCTCATGATGTCGGTCGCGAGGAAGGTCGAGGCGAAAATGACGTTACCGAGCGTGGTGTCGAGCCCGAAGGCGTGCACCAGGATAAGCACCTCGATGTTTGCCGCGATGGTGCAGATGACGGTCCAGGCGAAGATGCCCTGCTTACCGAAGAAGCGGAAAAAGCCGACGAGGCCGCCGAAGAACGCGAAGATGGAGGCGACGAGAATGATTTCGTTCTGCATGCTTATTTCCTCCTGTCGATGGCAGTGAACAGGCGGGTCTTGGCGAGCGATTCGAATTCGGTGCCGGGCTTGCCGTAGTTCGCGAACGGGTAGAGCGAGATGCCCCCGCGCGGCATGAAGATGCCTTCGACTTCAAGGTACTTGGGGTCGAGCAACTTCACTAGGTCCTTCATGATGATGTTCACGCAGTCCTCGTGGAAATCGCCGTGATTGCGGAACGAGAACAGATACAGCTTGAGGGACTTGGATTCCACCAGGAACTGGTCCGGGATGTAGTTTATCTTGATCTCGGCAAAGTCGGGCTGGCCCGTCTTGGGACACAGGCTCGTGAATTCCGGGCAGTTGAAGGTGACCATGTAGTCGTTTCCCGGGTGCTTGTTCGGGAACTTCTCGAGCACTTCGGGGCTGTATGTGGTCTTGTACTGTGTCTTGTTGTTGCCGAGCAGCGTGACGCCCTCGAGTTCTGCTTCAGAACGCATGCAAATCTCCTAGTTTTGGTTTATAGGCTGGCGAGGCATCTTGTATACTGATGTTGCCGCCTAAAGTCAGGATGGAATTTCGAACTGACTGGCCCAAAGATAGAAAATTAAAGCGTGCCGATGCCTGCCCTCCAGGCATCCACTGCCGCACTCGACGTGTCGAGCGCCCAGTCCGCCTCGAAGCTCTTGCTCTGGTTGAACCACATGACGGCGGAAATCCTCGGGAATTCCACGGGCAGCACCCTGAACATGTCGGTTATCCATTCAGCCTTGTTCCCGCCCGATTCCGTGCACGACGTCTCGGCGATAAACATCGGCTTGTCGATGCCCGCGAGCGCGTTGTACGACTTCCGGAATACCTCCGAGAAGCTCTTCCAGCGGGACCAGCATTTCTTGTCGCCCCAGTTGTAGCCGTCGATGGAGATGTAGTCCACGAAATTGTCGCCGGGGTAGGTTCCCGTGAAGGTCGTGTTTTCTCCCACGTTCGAGGAATTTGTCGTCCACACCCACTTGACGTTCTTGACGGATTCCTCGCGGAATATCCTTACGATGTGCCGGAAGGCTTCGGCGACGTCCGCGTCGGTGTTGCCTGCGCCGAGCTTGCCCACGCCCCAGTCGTACCAGTCCCCGTTCGCCTCGTGCAGCGGGCGGAGCCAGATTTCGTAGCCGTAGTTCTTTACGCCCTTTGCGAAATGGCGTATGTAGGGGTCGGCTTCCCCGTAGATGATTTTGCGTGCACTGTAGCCGTTCGGCATCCACGTGATAACGAGCGTTGAACCGTTCTTGCGTGCCGTTTCGGCGAATGGCTCTACCCAGTCCCATGTGTTTATATCGAACAGTGCGAACAGGCTCAAGAGTTCTGCACGACCTCCCTGGAGAGCCTGAAATGCCTGGATGTTGCCTGCCGTGGGTTGCGGATACTGTCCGTTTCCGCCAACCCATGCCCCTATCTGGATTGTTTTTTGCATGTAACCTCCGGTGTTAGGGTAAAGATATTTTTTCGTTTGCTGTTGGCGAAGGACGCGTTTTTTTATTATTTTCCAAAGTGTATCTAGTGTTTTACACCGGTGTGATGCGACGCACTTTTGTCATCCCCGCGAAGGCGGGGATCTCCGTACACGTTTCGAGTCCCGGGAGGTTGAAATGACAGTAGAAGAAATCTGCAAGTGGCTGGAGTCCTCGAACTTCAGGGATGGCGATAGGCTCCCATCGGTGCGCAGCGTGTCGGAACAGCTTTCGACGTCTACCTGCACGGTGTTCCGTGCCTACCGCAAGCTCATCGACAAGAAGAAGGTTTATGGCGAGCAGGGCAACGGCTATTTCTGGGGTGCCGTCAAGGTCGCCTTGCCGGAACCTCCCGTGCGAGAACAGGTGGTTGAACGGCTGGAACGATTGCTCCAGGAAGACTGGAAATCCGGCAGGCTTTCGGCGGACGCCCCTCTCCCGACCATCAAGGAACTTTGTATGCAGTACGAAACTTCGGTCGGTTCCATGAGACGCACTCTCGAAAAATTGCAGGCGGCGGGTATCCTTTCGCGCCGCGGTCGCGGGCGGTTCTTTTTCCGTACGGCGCATGCCCCGAAGGCGAAGGAGATATTGCTGGTAATGCGCGCCAACCCGACGGGGGATTTCTACTGCCTGGGGGAGCGTGAACTGGAATTTATGCAGAAGGTGTACGCCGAGGCCGAGAAGCGAAAGTTACGTGTGCACGTTCTTGGGTACCATGAGGATTCGGGCCGGTTCCTCGACAGTGCGGGCAAGGCCGTTGCGCCGGAAACGTTCCGCGATGCCTTCGGGGCGATACTTTCCACGATGCTCGTCTTTAAACCGGGCCGCCTCTTTATGCATTTTGCAAGGACTCGGTTCCCCATATCGGTCTGGTGGGAACACCCGCTTTCTGAAATCCCGCGCGCCCTCAAGAAAGAACCGCGGTACGCCTTCTTCAACCTTGCCTTCGGTGAGTTCCCGGGAAGGGCGGTGGGGCGATTCTTGCGTGAACGCGGCTGCTCGAACGTTGCCTACATCTCTCCCTATCATTTGAGTTCCTGGTCCATCGACCGCCTGAACGGGCTCAAGAAATCGGGCCTGAATGTTTTCGAGGCGGTGGATGCCGAACATGCGAGCCCTTACGATTTCAGGGACAAGACGCAGGAGGAATTTGAGCAGATCCTGGCGCGCCTCATAGCGGATATCCCGCACGATGTTGATGCCTGGGTGCTCGTGAACGATGAAGTCGGGAATGCTCTCCACCGCATGTTCATGCGCGGGGAACTTGCACGCCCGCCCTATGTGGTCTCGTTCGACAATACGGTGGACAGCTACCGCATCCGTCTGGATTCCTTCAGGTTCAACCTCGATACGCTTGCCGAGCAGTCGGTGTTCCACATCGTGTCGCCCGGGGTGACGCTCTACAAGAAGGACGACTTCCGCGAACTCTCGGGCAACGTCGTGGAGAAATAATTTATATTGAAGTCTATGAATTTGTTCGTTCGCTGTGGTTTTATGGCTATGCTGCTTTGCGCCGCAATGCTTTGCGGGTGTTCCAAGGTGTACATGCCCCCGGTGCAAGTAGAAGGAGTACACCCGGATTACGGCGAGCGCCTGCGCGTGCTGACCAAGCAGTATGTAATCATCGATGACAACGTGACGCTGGTCGAGGACGAACAGCAGAGCAACCGGAAACTGCAACTGCAGCTGGTCCGCGATACGGCGGGCGTCGTTGTCGTGTTCGAGATGCGCAAGTCGAAGGACAATTCCCTTATATGGGTTTACCGCCACATTGCGTACGACCCGAACGAATTCATCCCCATAGTGAGTCGCGTCTCGAAGGAGAAAATCCGATGAAGAAGATTCTCCTTGTGGCGGCGTGTGGCGTTGTGCCCGCGATGCTTGCCGGCTGTGCGACCGTGAAGGTCGAGGTGGACGATGCCCGCGAGGGGTATGCCATATACTGTAACGGCAAGAAGGTTTGCGACGACTCTAGGAACTGCAATGTCCCGGTTGCCGGAGGCGACGAGATGTACTTCGAGGCCGAAAAGAACGGCGTCGTGTATGGGGAGGCGGTAATACACCGTGGCGATGGCGGGTATAGCACGCAGACCATTTTGCGCAAGGGGACGACCGAGGGCGCGACCAAGGTCGCGGTCAAGGCGTTGGGGACGCCGATGGGCATTGCTGCCGGAGCGTTGCTGCCTCTGGAATACATCACCACGACTACGGAATACTTCCCGACTGAGGTCATGATACCCGTGATGCCGCCCGAAACCGGCGAAAAGTACCCCTGGGACCAGCCCGACCCGAGCAAATAGAACGGCTAAAACTCCGAGCTGGGGCCCCTCCCGCATGTTGTTTAAGCCCGAATGTAACATTCAGAATATTGAAATCAAGTCTAGTTTTTATTAAATTTGGGCCACTTTGAGAATCGATATCGCACAGAAACTTACTGAACCCGAAGACCGCCGAGCAGTCTGGTCCCATGCCGACGCTCCCGAAATCTTCGACGAACTGCACCTCAAGGGCGATCTGGTAGCCGAGGTGCTGGTGAGCCCCGAAGGCCCCGGTAAGTGTCTCGTGACCGGTACGCTCTCCGGAGTGCAAACTCTGACCTGTTCCAGGACGCTGGACTTGTTCGACCGCCCGTTTACGACCGAAATCGTGGCGGAGGTCGAGAGGCTCCCCATCGCAAAGCAGGAGCTGGACGAGGACGATGCAGATGTCTTCGCCTACAAGATTCCCCAGGGGCAGGACTTCGTAGATGTATCCGAGTGCATCCGACAGCTGGTTTTACTGCAAGAACCGGTCGCGCCCGTGAAAAATCCTGACGAAGATTTTATCTTTGTATCAAACAATCCGCCCGACGAAGGTTCCGACGAGGCCACAAAGCCCATGGACCCGCGCTGGGAGAAACTCAAGGCTCTAAAGAGCAAAATGGAAAATAGGAGTTAAAAATGGCAGTACCTAAAAGAAAAACCTCGACCGCCCGTCGTGACAAGCGCCGCACCCATTGGAAGATGGAAGTGCCCGCGATGGCTACCTGCGACCACTGCGGTTCTGCAAAGCGCCCGCACCGCGTGTGCCCGGTTTGTGGCTACTACAATGGTGTCGAAGTTGTCAACATGAAGGACGCCGAAGCCTAATTTGTTGATGCAGCGTTCAGTTGCAAGGAGATGTTCATGGTAAAAGTTGCTCTTGATGCTCTGGGTGGCGATTTCGCCCCCGACGTCGTTGTTGAAGGTGCGGTAAACGCAGTCAATAAGAACGCCAACCTGCACGTGGTCCTGTGCGGACCGGAGGCCGTGGTCAAGGCTAAGCTCGAAAAGCTTGGCTATGCTGGCAAAGGCATTTCCGTGGTCGATGCACCGGATCCGGTCGCCATGGACGAACACCCCGTTCAGGTTCTCAAGACCAAGCCGCACTCCGGCCTGGTGACCTGTGTGGCCCTGCAGAAGAAGGGCATGGTCGATGCTTCCGTGAGTGCCGGTAACTCCGGCGCCATGATGGCTAGCTGCCTCATGCTTCTGGGCCGTACGACCGACAAGTTCAGCCGTCCGCCTATCGGCTGCGTCATCCCGACCGCCGACCGTCCGATCATCTTGGTCGATGCCGGTGCGAACGTCGATGAACGCGCCTCCACGCTGGTGGATTTCGCCATCGCGGGTTCCGCCTTCGCCGAGACCTACTTCGGTTACGAGAAGCCGAAGGTCGGCCTCCTCAACATGGGCGAAGAAGAACACAAGGGTCCGGCAGTGCTCCAGGAAGCGCACCAGCTGTTGAAGTCCGCCCCGGTGAACTTCATCGGCAACATCGAAGGCGAAACGCTTATCGAAGGTGTCGCCGACGTGGTGGTTACCTCCGGCTTTACGGGCAACGTTGTCTTGAAGATGCTTGAAGGCTTCTACGAACTGCACAAGAAGATGTTCGGTGTCATCGATACTCCCAACGGACGCCGTTTCGACGAGATGTGGGACTACCGCATGACGGGTGGCGCCCTGCTCCTCGGCCTCAACGGTACGGGCATCATCGCCCACGGCCGCTCCGACGCTCTCGCTATCGAGAAGGCTGTGGAAGTTGCCGCCAAGTACGCCGAGAAGGGTGTCTCGAAGAACGTCAACGAACGCTTGCTCGCCATCAAGGACGAACCCGCCGAAGCCAAGTAATCGGCTTTCGTTAGTTTGTCTGCAAAAGGCTTTTAGGGACGGAACCGCAAGGTTCCGTTCCTGTTTTTTTGACTAGGGAGGGGCTTAGGGCTAGGGAAGAGTTCACGCTGTCATCCCCGCGACCTGTGGTGAGCGTCGCCGAACCAAGGCGGGGATCTCGGCACTATGTCGAAGGCTTAATTATGGATCCTACTGTCATCCCCGCGCAGGCGGGGATCTCCCTGCCAATCCGTCTCCTTGTTACAAAAACATTCTATTTTCCTTTCATTTGCGGGGATTGCACGGTTTTTGCCCGGCGGCTCTAGAAATCCCCCCGTTCTTTTTTAAATTTGGGGGAAACAAAAATTGCGGGCTAACCGCAGAGGTATGTATATAATGTCTAAGACGATTTTGCTTTTCCCGGGTCAGGGCGCCCAGTACGTGGGCATGGGCCAGACCCTCGCTTCCACGTTCGAACCGGCCAAGAAGCTCATGATGCAGGCCGACGAAATTCTCGGTTTCTCACTCTCGAAGCTCATGGCCGAAGGTCCCGAAGAAGTTCTGAAGAGCACCGACAATACGCAGCCGGCCCTCTTTACAGTCTCTGCAATGGTGATGGAACTCCTTAAGTCCGAAGGTTTCGCGTTCGACTACGTGGCAGGGCATTCCCTCGGTGAATATTCCGCCATCTATGCTGCCGGCGGTTTCAGTTTTGAAGACGGCCTCCGCCTGGTGCGTACCCGTGGCGAACTTATGGCTAGCGCCGGTAGCAAGAACCCGGGCGCCATGGCTGCCATCATGGGCCAGGACGAAGCCAAGATTCTTGAACTTTGCGAAGCCGTGAAGGCCGAAGGTGTCGTGGTTCCGGCAAACATCAACTGCCCGGGCCAGATCGTGGTGTCCGGTGCGGTCGCCGGCGTGAACAAGCTCGTTGAAAACTGCGCTGCTGCAGGCATCAAGGCCATTCCGCTCGCCGTGTCTGGCGCCTTCCACAGCCCGCTCATGCAGTTCGCACAGGCTGGCCTTGCCGAAGCGATTGCCAAGACCAAGTTCAACGATGTCGAAAAGCCGGTCATTGCCAACGTGATTGCCGAACCGGTCACGAAGGGTTCCGAAATTGCCGACCTGCTGGTGCGCCAACTGGTGTCTCCGGTCCGCTGGAACGATTGCATGAACAAGGCCATCTCCCTCGGGGTTACCCAGGGCGTGGAAGTGGGCTCGGGCAAGGTGCTCATGGGCCTCATGCGCAAGATTAGCCGCGACGTGAAGGTCACTCCGGTAGAAACCATCGAGGCGTTCCAGGCACTTAAGGGATAAATTAATGGCTATTGGTCATTGGTCAATGGTCATTAGCCTTTTATAATCGCGGCTGTGCCGCCAAACATGAAACTAATAACTAACAACTAATGACTAGGGACTATTATGGGTAAACTTACAGGTAAAAAAGCCATCGTGACTGGCGCTTCCCGCGGTATCGGTCTTGCCATTGCAACCAAGCTCGCCAGCGAAGGTGCTGACGTCGCCATCCTTTCCACCTCGGTCAAGGAAGAATTGGCCGCCAAACTTTCCGCCGAACTTGGGGTGCAGGTCAAGAGCTACGCATGCAACGTGGCCGACTCCGAAACGGTGCAGAACGTGTTCAAGCAGATTATTGCCGACATGGGTACGGTCGATATCCTGGTGAACAACGCCGGTATTACCCGTGACGGCCTCCTGATGCGCATGAAGGACGAGGAATTTGACGCCGTGATTGCCACGAACCTGCGTTCCGTGTTCCTTTGCACCCGCGCGGTCGCCCGCACCATGATGGGCAAGCGCACCGGCCGAATCATCAATATTTCGAGCATCAATGCCCTGCGTGGCCAGGCCGGACAGGCGAACTACGCCGCCGCCAAGGCGGGTATCATCGGCATGACCCGCTCGAATTCCAGGGAATTTGCCTCCCGCGGTATTACGGTGAACGCCATCGCCCCCGGCTTTATCGGGACGGACATGACTGCCGCCATGGACGATGCCACCAAGGAAAAATATGCAGCCCAGATCCCCCTCGGACGTATCGGAAAGCCCGAAGATGTGGCCAATGCGGTCGCTTTTTTGGCTTCTGACGATGCCTGCTACATCACAGGCCAGATTCTGGGGGTTGACGGGGGGTTGAACGCCTAGGCGTTTTTTACTAAATTTTAAGTCAAACAATCAATCCAAATGGAGATTACAATGAACGAAGAAATTTTCAAGAAGGTCACCGCTGTTATCGTTGACAAGCTGGGCGTTAAGGCCGAAGACGTGAAGCCCGAATCCGAATTCGGCAACGATCTCGGTGCTGACTCTCTCGATCGCGTCGAACTCGTGATGGCTATCGAAGACGAATTCGAAGTCGAAATCCTCGATTCTGACGCCGAAAAGTTCCAGAAGGTTGCTGACGTGGTCGCCTTCATCGAAGCCAAGAAGGCTTAATTAGCCGGGTTCTTCGAAAACAGGACTAAATAGGGTGACCCCGGACGGGTTGCCCTTTTTCTTTACCGCCTATGGAAAATCAAACTCTTTTGCATAAAGTCTTAAAACTCTGGTTTCGCCAGAAGTCCGGTGACGGGCTTGAGGCGAAGCTCGGGTACCGGTTCCGCGAACCGGAACTGCTGGCCCACGCCCTGGTCCACCGGTCCTACCTGATGGGGAAGGACATCTCGTACACGAGCAACAACGAACGGCTCGAGTTTTTGGGCGATTCCGTGCTGAACATGCTCACCACGGAGTACCTGTACAAGGCCTTCCCGAACGACCCGGAGGGCGAACTCTCAAAGCGGAAGAGCGCCATCGTCTCGGGGCACGCCTGCGCGCAGTCCTCGAAGGAATGGGATTTGGGCGAGTACGTCAAGATAGGCAAGTCCGAGGCCAAGATGGGCGGTCGGGGCAAGGAAAGCATCCTGGCCGACGCCTACGAGGCGGTTCTCGGGGCGGTTTACCTGGATGGCGGGCTCGACGAGGTCCGGGCGATTCTCAACCGGTTCCATTTCCCGCGGGTGGCGGAAATCATGAGCGCCGAGGACTTTGTGAACTACAAGAGCGCCCTGCTGGAATACACCCAGGGGAGCTCTATTCACGTGGCGCCGGAATACAAGATTGTGGACGAGTCGGGGCCGGAACACGAGAAGGTGTTCACTGCCGAGGTCCATGTGAACGGCAAGGTCTACGGCCGCGGGACGGGCCCGAACAAGAAGAAGGCCGAACAGGAAGCGGCCCGCACGACGCTCGAAATGCTCAAGGCTGAGGAGGCGGAGCGCGAGAAGAACGCCCCGCAGCCCTCCGGCGAGAAACCGGTCAAGCCGAAAAGGTATTTTAGACCGTAGATTATCCAGAATGTCACCCCGGCCCCAGTGCCGGGGTCGTCGTTTCTATGCCTGCGTTAGGCATTTGTTTTTTAAAGCCGTTTTGTGTATATTCGTCGTATGCGGTTTCATAACTACTATGTCTACCTTCTAACTACAAGTGACAATTCCGTCTTTTATACGGGAGTTACAAATGATCTTGTCCGTAGAATCGTAGAACATAAAGTCCATTTAAACAAGGGATTTACAGACAAATACAACATCACAAAACTTGTTTATTATGAACTGTTTCATAATGTTGATGAAGCCATCAAAAGGGAAAAGCAACTAAAACGTTACCCACGTACATGGAAGGCTCATCTTATTGCGTCGATGAATGCTGAATGGAATGACCTGTCGGAATCTATTGGCGTTACAAAGAAGATAATTGAGTCTGCTCGTAATGGAATCGGCGTTCCCGGGACAAGCCCGGGAAGACAATGCTAGTTTTATCTATCTTTCGTAGCATGAAGAAGTATTCTATTGTTCGCATTTGCGCCGTGTCTTTGACTGCGGCATTGACTTTATTCCTTACCGCCTGCAACGAGCAGGGCTCTGCGGGCGCGAAGCCTGCGGGCAAGAACGCCGAGTTGAACTGCCCGGAACTGCCGGTCGATTCCACCGCCACAGGCGAGTTCGACCCGGTCGCTTCTAAGGATGCACGCCCCTGCGGAACGATTACGCTCTGGGGCTCTGCGATGCCGAAGTCGTTCAACATGTGGGAAGACTACAACAGCTTCTCTGCCGAGCTCATGGGCATGATGTTCGAACCGCTCGTGAGTCTGCACTCCACCGAGGACCGCGAAGTGGGCATTCTCGCCGACAGCTGGAGCGTATCGGAAGACGGCAAGACGTTCACCTTCCACGTAGATGCGCGGGCCCGGTGGAGCGACGGCAAGCCCGTCACCGCCGAGGACGTGCAGTACTACTACGACGTCATCATGGACGAGAAGAACCTCACGCCGATTTTCAAGGTCGGGCTTAGCCGTTTCGACCGCCCGGAGGTGGTCGACAGCCTCACGGTGAAGATGACCGCGAAGGAATCGCACTGGGGTAACTTCTGGGAAGCCGCGGGCATGCTCGCTTTCCCGAAGCACGCCTGGGCAGGGAAGGACTTCAACCAGATCCGCTACGAGTTCCCGGTCGTCTCGGGCCCGTACAAGATCAAGACCTTCCGCGAAGACCGCTATGTGGAACTGGAACGTCGCGCCGACTGGTGGGGCTTCCATAAGAACTGGAACCGCGGCAAGTACAACTTCCAGAAAATCCGCTACCGCTTCATGAACGACCAGACGAAGGCGCTCGAAGCCTTCAAGAAGCAGGATTTCAACGCCTACGCCATCTACACCAGCAGTATTTGGATGAAGCAGACTGACTTCGACGCCGTGAAGAAGGGATGGGCCGTGAAGCAGCGTATCTTTAACAAGGAGCCCATCGGATTCCAGGGCATGGCCATCAACCTGCGCAAGCCGCAGTTCCAGGATGTGCGCGTCCGCCGCGCCCTTTCGATGCTCCTGAACCGCGAGGCGATGAACGAGAAGTACATGTTTGGCCAGTACTTCTTGCTGAACAGCTACTACCCCGACTTGTGGGAAGGCAACAAGAACCCGACGGCGCCGCTCTACACGTTCAACCCGGATAGCGCCCGCGCCCTCTTTGCTGAGGCGGGCTACAAGGTGAACGACCAGGGGGTGCTCGAGAAGGATGGCAAGCCGTTTGCGATTAACTTCATCACGAGCCAGGAAGACCTGCGCCACCTCACGCTGTTCCAGGAAGACCTGAAGAAGGTGGGCGTGGTGGCGACCATTGAGCAGATGAGCCAGAGCACCTTGCGCAAGCGTCTGGACGATGCCGACTTTGACCTTTACTGGGTGAACTGGGGCGCTGGCCGCCTCCGCGACCCCGAAGCGAGCTGGCATTCTGCGACCGCTCTCCAGAAGGGCACGAACAACTTGGCCGGCGTGCAAGACAAGGTGGTCGATAGCTTAATCAACTTGCAGAAGACGGAATTCGATTTGGCCAAGCGCAACGAAATCCTGAAGGCGCTCGATAACCGCCTCGCAGAAATCGTGCCGTACGTGCTCATGTGGCAGTGCGACCACCACCGCATCCTCTACTGGAACCGCTATGGCACTCCCGAGAAGGTGTTGGACCATTTCAACCGCGAAGACGCCATTCCCGTCTACTGGTGGCTTGACCCGGAGAAGTCCAAAAAACTTGACGCCGCGATGAAGGCTGGCGAGAGTTTGCCGGTCCCGGTGTATGACGTGAGATAACCTTCTTGTCATTCTGGAGGCCCCTTCGGGGCCGATAGAATCCATGCCATTTAAAGCCATTGTTTTTCAATGGTCTTTTTTGTACTTTCCCGCTTATGCAGAAGAAAGGATATACGGATATGCGGCATGCTATAGAACGTGAAAAGTCAATGAAGAATTTACTCCGAGAAAAGAAGATTGACCTGATACAGTCGATGAATCCTGAATGGGATGACTTGTTCTTTAAATTGTAATGGATCCTATCGCCCTTGACAGGGCTCCAGGATGACAGCATTGGCCTGCGCGAGGGTGACAATGAGCAAATAAAAGAGACGTGCATCGCTGCACGTCTTTTTAAATGCTATGCGCTAGCAGTTTCGACTAGAACCAGTAGGTTGCGCCGAGCATGAACTGCATGTTCGAAACATCGAGCGGATCGCCAATCTCCGGGTCGGCAAGGAAGTTGGTCATGCCGAGAACCACGCGGAAGTCGATGTCGACCAGCGGGACGATGCCGGTACCGACACCGAACACCAGGTCAAATTCGAAGGTATTGAAGTCCATCCAGTCTGCGATAGAGGTTCCACCAACCTTTTCGGAATCAGTGCTTAGGTTGAAAGCGAACTGCGGGCCACCTTCGAGGTAGAGGATGGGGAGCAGGGAGAAACGGACGAGAACCGGAATATCCAGGGCCCAGGTCGTCACGCCCAGGTCTTCACCGGATCTTTCGATGCTGAAGTTACGCATGTCGATCAACACTTCCGGGGCAAGCGTAATCGGGAGCAACGGGAGAGAAATCTTCATACCGACACCGGCATTGAAACCGACGCTGGTACCGAAATCTTCGGCGTCGTCGCCCCAGAGGGTGTTCATGTCGACGCCAGCATGGACACCGAAGTTAATCTGTGCGAAAGAGGCTGTTGCCGCGAGGACTGCAGCCAGGAGGATTTTCTTGAACATTGTGATTCCTTTGTTGAGGGTTTTATACTAAGATAATATAAAAAACGCACGTTTGCAACAAAAAAGTGTGCAGGTTCCGAAAAATGTGATTTTCCCCAAAAATAAAAACGACGCGGATTTTGCCCGCGTCGTCCTAATACTTTCTAAATAATTCGTAGTTCGCTGTTAAATTGTGCGAAAAGGGCTAGAAATTGAAGACTGCCGCCATGTAGAGCCCGTTGGCGTCGCCGCCAAGGTGGTGCGGGTTCCCGTCAGTCCAAACGCCCTTATACTTCTCGTTGCGGAAGATAAACTGTCCCTTCACGGTAATCATCGGCGTGATGTCGTAGGCGATGCCCATCCAGAGGTTGTATTGGCGGGACCTGCGATCGGCATAGCCGTGTTCGGTATCGTTGCCATCGTACCATACGCTCTCGCTGAGGCGGAACTTGAGGAGCATGCCGATATAGGGAGTAAGGCCGACTTTCGGGATGGTGTAACCCACTTCGGCGCCCACATGGATGTCGAGCCCGCGTTCGTGGTTGTCGTGCTCGAAACCCCAGAGGAAGCCCGCTTCCGTGCCGAACAGGAGCCCGTCCATCTTGGTCGGGGCCGAGAACTGCGCACCTGCGTAGATGGAGAATTCTCCGTTGGAGGGCGGGTTCGTGCCCGCACCGTCGTACTCGTCGTCACCTACGGGGAGGTTGAAGTCGAGGAAGGCGGTAATCATCGGGGCGATTTCGAAACGCCCGCCGATGGTGAGGTCGCGAAGTCCGTCGCCGCCGTTCACGCAGCCCGAGCAGTCTTCCTCGTTCCAGAATTGGTAGCCCCAGCTGGTCAGGGCGATTTCGAGACCCTTGATCATGGTAAAGCGTGCGCCCATCTTGAGGCCGGCCTGAGACCAGCGGTGGTCCTTGTCGTAGTAGAGGCCCGCTTCTGCGCCTCCGTTCTTGTTTTGCGGGATGGGATAGTAGTCCCATGTGGCAAAACTTGCACAGGCGAGCACTGCGAGCGCGAGAATAATTTTCTTGAACATCCTGACTCCTTGGAAATGGTTCAAAACCGCCGAAAATTTAGAAAAATGGGACGTCCTTGCCTGGTTGTCGGGGCAAAATGTGCGCTTTAACACTTTATTGGAGGCTTTGAATGTGAATTCGGGCACAACGGCAAAAGAATTTTTACCGAGCTGTCTTTTTTTTATTTATCTTGTTAGAAAAAAGCGAGGCATCTATGAAGTTGAACTCGAGTTCTTTAGTATTGGTGGCATTTTTTGCCTTTGCCACAACGGTCGAATCGTTTGCCGCGATTAAACCGGTGGCATTTCGCTGTTCCCAATATATTCCGGAACCTGATCCGGATGATCCTGTTTATATTCAAAATGGTCCCTACATTTGTAAAATTAGCCAGTTCGATGATGTGGACGAAGCTGTTGCCCATAACTATACTGATTCAGAAATCTTTGATTCGTGGAGTGATCTTGTTGCGCAACTGACTGGTAGCCTTGTGACTAGTGCTCAGAATTGTGAAATGGATCCGAATTCCTGCACTGGCATTAGCATTGATTTTGAAACCTCTATAGACTTGGGCGGTTTCGAAGTCTCTAACGGTGATACGGTATGCGTGAACACTTTTGACCCGGTGCTTATTCCTGTAGACTATGTCTTGAAGATAAATGGCAATGGCAATACAATCAAGGGCTATTGTGATATCGGTGAAGGGAATAAATCGTTTTTCAAGGGGGTTGAAAACTTTGGAAGAACTGGTGAAAGTATTGTTGCCGTTCAGAATGCTCAGTTCAACGACCTCCATTTTGATGGGGCCTATGTAAAGGCGACGGGTGATGGTGCGCGTGCGGCGGTGCTTGCGGAACAGTCGTATGGAATTGCTTTTAACAATGTCTCGGTTGCTAATTCCGTTATAAGTGCTTCACATACTGCTGGTGGACTTGTCGGTAATTACGAGACTGCATACGATGATATAACATCTGTGCATGTGGATGCCGTCTTGCGAGGTGTGCATGTCGGTGGCCTGTTCGGGGAAGCCATTTTTGCTAGTGCAGAAATGGCTAGCTCTGTTTCAAATATTTCTGTCGATATAGAAGTATACGCTGTGGGCGAGGATTCAGTAGCTGCTGGTGGCTTTGCGGGGCAATTTACCATGAGAGATGCGAATATCGTGTTCAGCAACGATACCGTTACGCTTGTGATGCCGAATGGAGCAACCACTGTTGTAGCGGGTGGCCTTGTTGGAAATTTCCTGTATGATGCGAGCCGGTCTGTTGAAATGCTTAACCTGGGCAATATAATCGACATCTCCGTAAATTCGACGGGGTATATCGCCTATGCGGGTGGCCTAGTCGGGATGGGGTCGTTTGAGAATGTCGCTGTTACGGATTCATTGAATAAGATTCATGCGGTTATTGCTGCGAAGGGCTCAGGCGACGGCGTCGTTGCAGCGGGTGGCGAGTTCGGATTAGCGCAAAATGCCAAAAGTATGCGGTTCGCAAACGAGACCGTCGATGCGCGTCTTGTTGCCGCCGGTAGCCGGCGCCAGCGCCTCGGTGGTGTTATCGGCGATGTTCAGGGAATTCCTTCGGATGCACCTACCATAGTGAGAAGTGATGTAAATGCGTCTATTGCTAGTTCGGGAACTGACGAGATAGAAGTGGCCATGGGTGGATTGGTGGCATCAGCTGCTACGACTAGTGGAGGTACGTACTATGGAATCGTCTATGCCGATTCGGGTAGTGTAACGGTTTCGATGGAGGCCGCATCTTCTGGAACCGTTTATGCGGGTGGTGTCGTTGGCTATATCAATGCCGAAACTGAGGAACTCGACTATATCGGCGGACTGCGCTCGTTCTCGATGCAGGTCAAGGCTCCTGCCGGAAAGGATCTCATAAGGCTGTCCTCCAAGAATATGAAGCTTGTCTATGCTGGAGGGTGCGCCGGAAAAATCGTGTCTCCGAAGGCTACCAATGAAATCCGCAGGTATCTGGTCGAAGGCGATATAGATATTGTTGCAGAACGGTATGCGGATTCTAGTGCCGTGGGTGGGCTGATTGGCGATGTAATTGCCTCGAGAACGATCGTTTATGATAACCTAAGCCGTGGTGACATGCTTTCGAATGTCGAAAATACGGGCTTTGTTGTGGGTAGGCACGTTGGTACAAGGGACGATACCTATGGCATGAAAATTATTGCGAATGTCCATTATGGTTCGCAGGATGCGGACGCGAAATCGCCTTTAGGTTTGATGCAAATACTTAATCAGGGGGTGTATACTCAAGTAACGGACTGGAATCAGGGTCCATCTGAGTTCGAGGGATTCAAGTATAGTGTCATTTACAACTACCGTAATTCTATTGAATCGGGAAATATCGTGCTTCAGCCTACGGGAACATTCGATGAATCCCTGCTCGATGGCGTTCTGGATGACAAAACGATAAAGTCGAGACAGCTTGCGTATGTCATGAACGAAATGCCTGGCTGCTCACAACAGGATCGGGGCTTACTTGATACGGGTCTTGTATGCTGGGAAAATGGTGCCGACTCCGTTTTGCGGATGTGTGATGACGGAGAGGAACGTACCGCGTACAAGGTGGAACTTGATGTAACTGAACTCTACTCCAAGTTTACCGATGCGGACAAGGAATCCCTGGAGGGCATCCTGGATTCAGTCTATGCCCCCGAAGACGATTATACGGAGTACAGGCTTGTTACCTACACGGAAAAGGACCGCCGCGTGAGCCCTGATTTTGTAAAGCGCATCCGGGCGCTGAGCGTTGATTTTGGCGTGTTCGAGGAAACCAATGAAATAGACCTTGAAACTTACACGATGTTGCAAAACGAGCTTTACCAAACGGAAGAAAACAGCAGTTTCGTCGTCGTCTACGAGACGGCGATAGTTGTTGTGGATCAACCTGCAACATCGTATGGAAACCTGGACGAAACCTTGCCGTACCCGGTGTATCTCTGGCCGAAGGTAACGAAGGTACGCCGTTATAACGAACATGCCGTTATCCCTCCCGTGTTCGTGATGAATGACGGTAAAAAAGTTGAGTTCGGCATAGATAGTTACTACATAAATTGTAGGGAAGGCGGGAACTGTGATGCTGATAAAATTGAAGGCGAACTTGGTGAGACTAGGAATTTTGCACGGATAATGGAAAATATTGCTGGCCGTTACGGTCCGGAGTACAGCGATACCATTCACTTGATTTATGCCCCGATTGGGGGAATTTCCGAGACTCCGACCATGGCTCTCGGCGTGAGCGGTAACCATGCAATCATGTATACTGCGTATGGTTACAAGGATGGCCTGTTGGCACAATTTGATACGGCAAGTGCGGGGTATTTTAACAATCCGTTTGTCCCGATGGCTTCCAAGTACAGCATTGCCGCCGATGCGGGATTTATCCTGAAAAAATGGAAGGCAGATTTCTGGGCGCACATGACAGGCTCCCGAAACATAGAGGAGTGCTACGAAGAAGGTCAGGCATCGGAAGAATGCTCCAAGGCGGTTACTTTTGAAACAACGAAAAACTATTTCGCGGAACCGTCGTCAATCAAGGCCGCCTTTATGGACAACATGGAGAACAGGTCGTTCTTGAAGTGGAGTGCGGAATTCGATGCCGACGGCGTTGTCGATATGGATAGCGTTATTGCCGCTATTGTGGAAATGGGTGATATGTTGACCAGTAATTTCCATTACTACTACCTCCTGCACGCGATTCCCGAACTCGAGGCGATTCCTTATGCAATCTCGTTCGATGTGAATGCCGCTGATATGGACGTGTTTGTGGCCGGCTATACGGATACGCTCGCAATCTATTCAAGGGATAACGACATGACGGCCAAGTTGCCGACGCTGTATACGACAGACACAACGAGGTGTTTTGGTGGCTGGAGCGTCAGTCCCGATAAGCAGGATTTCCTTGCGAGAGAACTGGATGCGAACTTGCTCAATGCGGTTGAACCCGTAGACAATGTGTTTAGTTTGTACGGAGCCTGGAATAATTCTCTTGTAACAGAAGCGGATGGTCAGCCCGGTAAGGAAACTTATGAAATGGGTGGCTGCGACAATATAGAGAATTCGCAGATTTTGCTGCACTACCAAGGCGATGTCGGCTCAGAGGGGGGCAAGATCTACCTATGGCAGAAGCTCGTTAACCCGGTGGACACTTTGACGTTCAGGCACGATTTTGAAGATTCCACGATGGCGATTCCTGGAGCGTGGACGTTCTTCCGGTTCCACGTGGGTGCCGAACCCGAGCCGGGCTATGCGCTTTCGCACGTGAAATTGGTCCGTGGCATTATGGAAAACGCGGACGCACCTTCGGGCGAAGCCGATACAATCGATGTCGCCATGCAAGATGGCGATGGCGTGATTGAATTTTATAGCGGCTCCCGCTCGCCGGAACTTCTTGTCGAGTTCTCGAAGTTCATCTCTGTGGCGTTTGACCTGAACACGAAACAGGAAGACGTGTTCTATGATCTGGATTTTGTCCAGGGCGATTCCCTGAAGGTCTTGAACAACGATGACCAGGTGCTTTTGCCTGCATGGATATACACGGCGAATTCGTGCGTGCTCGGTTGGTCTGCCGAGAAGGATGCGGAAAAATACGATTACCGTGTCATGACCTATGGCGGCGAGCTGTATGAAAAACTCCAGGATACCCAGAAACTGTATGCCGTGTGGGGCGATGCTGACCTGTGTGTGGATAGCGCCCGCTATGCGCGTGTCAAGGCAGTTGCCGAGAACGGGAGCATAGAGCTGCTTGAAGGCGAGGGTGAACCGCGCGTGCACTGGTTCGGTACCGACGGAAGCATTATCCTGCCTCCTGAACAATACACGGGCGGTTTCAGGGTGCGCGCTATCCCGGATGATGGCTACGTGCTCGAAAAGATTCTGCTTATCCAGGATGGCGACACCTTCCCGTTTGAAAACGGCGAATGGCTCGAGGGCCTTGTTGATGGTGCCGAAATCCGCGCCTACTTTATCGAAAGCGCAGAACCTGTCGTGACGGACGGTGCCAAGTTCTATCAGTCGGGCAATGCAGTCCGCTTCACGTTCCACAAGGATGGCTTCGTGAAGGATGGCAAGGCATCGATCCGCATTTCGCTTGAAAACGATGACGGGAAGGAGCTTGACGGCAATGAGTACAAGTGTACCACGGATGCCTGTGACTTGGAATGGGAACGTTTCCCGCTTGCTGCCGGATTCTACCTGTTTACCGCCAGCGTGGTGCGCGATGGCCACGACTCTCTCTTGCGTGAACAGGATTTCGAGGTCGTTGCCGAAATCGCGATTGCCGGTGAAAAATCCTGGCAGATGATTTCGCTTGCCAATGTGGACATGGACAAGTTGTCGTGGGACGGCGACGAGACGTTCTACTGGTGGGCCGAGGACAGGAACTATGGCAAGTATTGGCAGTATCAGGAATTGGTCAAGTCGCAGACGCCCGAAAAGGAACGCGGCTACTGGTACAGCTCTATCGAGGGGCGCCCGCTCGTGCTGAAGGACTCTGCGTTCGCGGATGACATTACGTGGAACCTCACGAACGAGAACGGTGGCTGGAACCTTGTCGCGAACCCCTACGGCTGGCAAATAGACCTGGTTGTGGATGAGTACGACCTGGATGAACCCGAGGAAAAGTCCGAGGACAATCGCAAGAAGAGGGTTCCACTCGTGGAGTACAACCGCTGGAATCCGGAAGAGGGTCAGTACGTGCCTGTAAGCAAGCTCGGTCCCTACCAGGCGGTGTGGGCGCAACTGAACCGCTCCATGAGCACGACGATTGAGATTGCAGCGAGACCGTCGTTCGATAAAGACATGAATGTCGACGCGAATGCAGAAATGGACAGGACGCTCAACCGCAGGTTTGCAAAGATTGGTGACGTATCGGGCTGGGCGTTGCAGGCTATGCTGAGTGACGGGAAAGGCAAGAAGGACAGCTGGAACGTGCTCGGCGTAGGTGATTTTGCAAGGCAGTCCGAGGAACCGCCTGCCGGTATGGGCGACCACGTGAACCTCTCGATACTTGATGGTGGCAAGAGGCTCATGAAGAGCGTGAAGGCGGCGGGCGAGGGCGCTTCGTATGAATGGAACATCGACCTCACGGCGACGAGCCCGCGCACGGGTTACCTGTCGTTTGCGGGTATTGACGGTTTGGAATTCCGTGGGCTTTCCGTGTACGTGACCGTGGACGGGAATACGACGCGCGTGCGGGAAGGCGAACCGCTGAAGGTCGCGCTTTCTTCCGAAGCGAAGGTCGCGACCGTGTTCGTGGGTTCTGCCCCGAAGGTCGCGCTGGTCAAGACGCTTGCCGGCCTCAAGGCGGTGCAGGCGGGCGCGACCCTCCAGGTGGACTTCGATGCGGGTGCGGGCCTTGCGGGCAGTGCAGTGCGCGTGGACGTGCTCGACCTGAAGGGGAACGTTGTCCGGAGTGTGGCTTCGAGTGCCCTTGCCGGCGTGAACCGCGTGACCCTCGATGCCCCGAAGCCGGGCATCTACATGCTCCGCGTGCGTGCGGGTAGCCAGATGAAGGCCGGTCGTATTCTTGTGAAATAGCCCCAAAAACGGCGAAAATCGCCCGAAATTGTCGGAATTACCTGAGGTCCGCTACCCCTGGCGGGCCTTCTTGTAACGGACTTTTTCGTTGCCATGCCTACGGCCTTTTTCTAGATTTGGGCGCACTATGACAAAGGCTAAATTCATCAAATTCATTATTGCGTCGGTGCTCGCCATCGCCGCTCTCTTCTTGCCCTACGAATCCCTCGGATTCGATGCAGCAAGCCCCATGGGACCCCTGAACCCGCTCGAAATCCGCGTCATCGGCGTTTTCGTCATGGCCGCTCTTTTCTGGATCCTGCAACCGTTCCCGATCTGGTCCACCTCGATGCTTGTCATCGTGCTCATGATTGTCACGATGTCCGATTCGTCGCTCGCCCCGTTCCGCGTGGACGGTGTGACGATGATTAGCCACAAGTCCATCATGGCGACCTTTGCAAACCCCATCATCATGCTCTTCCTGGGTGGGTTCTTCCTTGCTGCCGCCGCCACCAAGTACAAGATGGACTTGAACTTGGCCCGCGTGCTCCTGAAGCCCTTCGGCAAGAACCCGAAGTTCGTGCTCCTCGGCCTCATGCTCATTACGGCTGTGTTCTCGATGTTCATGAGCAATACCGCTACCGCAGCCATGATGCTTGCCATCCTCGCCCCGGTGCTCAAGCTCTTTGACGAAGACGATCGCGGTAAGGCTGCTTTTGCCCTTGCTATTCCGCTCGGTGCCAACATCGGTGGTATGGGTACCCCGATCGGCACGCCTCCTAACGCCATCGCCCTTGGTGCCCTGAACGATGCCGTTGCCCGTGGTGACCTTGTCGCGAACCCGGTGACCTTCGGCCAGTGGATGGCCTTCGGTATTCCGTACGTGATTATTTTGATGGTGGTTGCTTGGCTCCTGCTCGTGAAGATTTACCCGATCAAGATGAAGCAGATGGTCCTGAATATTGAAGGTGCCGGCAAGTTCGATACGAGCCCCAAGGCTATCATCGTTTACATTACCTTTGTCGTGTGTGTGCTTTTGTGGGTGACGGGCAAGAACGTTCACGGTATTAACGATAACGCGATTGCAATGATCCCGATGGCCGTGTTTGCCCTTACCGGCGTGATTACCAAGAAGGATTTGAATGCGATGAGCTGGGACGTGCTCTGGCTCGTGGCTGGTGGTTTTGCCCTGGGTGTTGGCCTCAATGCGACTGGCCTTGCCGCTCACCTTATCAAGACGATCCCGTTTGCAACCTGGTCTCCGCTTGCTCTCATGGTCGGCTGCGGTATCATTTGCTTGTTCATGGCGAACTTCATGAGCCATACCTCTACGGCTACGCTTTTGGTCCCGATTCTTTGTGCTGTGGGCATCGCTTGCCAGGACAACCTCGTTGGCCTCGGTGGCGTGACCGCTCTCCTCGTTTCCGTTGCGTTTGCTAGCTCTCTCGGCATGAGCCTCCCGATTTCGACTCCGCCTAACGCCCTTGCGCATGCGACGGGCTATACGGATACGCGCGGTATGGCGATTACGGGTGTTGTCATGGGACTGGTCGGTCTGGTTCTCTCTTGGGGAATGATGATTTTCCTCGCCCATGTGAACTTCTTTGGTACGCCGGCGCCGAAGGCTGCTGATAAGGTCGCAGAGCCTGCCGCAGTGACCAAGGTTGTGGAACAGCCTGCTCCGGAAGCACCTGCTGCCGTAGTCGCAGATTCTTCTGTTGTTGATACTACTGCTGTTGATAGCGCGGCTGTCGATTCTGCCGCTGTTGCCGATTCTGCAGTTGTTGATAGCAACGCTGCTGTCGTGGATAGCGCCGCTGCCGCTCAGGTTGCTGCAGATAGTGCTGCCGCGAAGGCCGCTGCTGATAGTGCCGCTGCCGCCCAGGCTACCGCCGATAGTATTGCTGCTGCAAAGGCTACTGCTGATTCCATTGAACAGGTAAAGGCTGCTGAAGCCGCTGCTCTCGTTGCTGCTGCCGAAGCCAAGAAGGCTCGCCAGGATAGCATTGCCGCTGTGAAGAAAGCCAAGGCCGACAGCGTTGCTGCCGCCAAGAAGGCCGCTGCCGAAGCCAAGAAGGCTCGCCAGGATAGCATCGCCGCCGCCAAGAAGGCCGCTGCCGAAGCCAAGAAGGCAGAAGCAGAAAAGAAGAAGGCAGAAGCCGCTGAAGCCAAGAAGAAGGCTGCCGAAGAAAAGAAGGCTGCCGCAGCCGCGAAGAAGGCTCAGCAGGATAGCATCGCCGCCGTGAAGAAGGCCAAGGCCGACAGCGTTGCCGCCGCCAAGAAGGCTGCTGCCGAAGCCAAGAAGGCAGAAGCAGAAAAGAAGAAGGCAGAAGCCGCTGAAGCCAAGAAGAAGGCTGCCGAAGAAAAGAAGGCTGCCGCAGCCGCGAAGAAGGCTCAGCAGGATAGCATCGCCGCCGTGAAGAAGGCCAAGGCCGACAGCGTTGCCGCCGCCAAGAAGGCTGCTGCCGAAGCCAAGAAGGCAGAAGCAGAAAAGAAGAAGGCAGAAGCCGCTGAAGCCAAGAAGAAGGCTGCCGAAGAAAAGAAGGCTGCCGCAGCCGCGAAGAAGGCTCAGCAGGATAGCATCGCCGCAGTGAAGAAGGCCAAGGCCGACAGCGTCGCCGCCGCCAAGAAGGCTGCTGCTGAAGCAAAGAAGGCAGAAGCCGCTGAAGCCAAGAAGAAGGCCGCAGAAGAAAAGAAAGCCGCCGCTGCCGCGAAGAAAGCCCAGCAGGATAGCATTGCCGCCGTGAAGAAGGCTAAGGCCGACAGCGTCGCCGCCGCCAAGAAGGCCGCTGCTGAAGCCAAGAAGGCAGAAGAAGCCAAGAAGAAGGCAGAAGCCGCTGAAGCCAAGAAGAAAGCTGCCGAAGAAAAGAAGGCCGCCGCTGCCGCGAAGAAGGCTCATCAGGATAGCATTGCTGCCGTAAAGAAGGCCAAGGCCGACAGCATTGCCGCTGTGAAGAAGGCCAAGGCCGACAGCGTCGCCGCTGCCAAGAAGGCCGCTGCTGAAGCAAAGAAGGCAGAAGAAGCCAAGAAGAAGGCTGAAGCCGCTGAAGCCAAGAAGAAAGCTGCCGAAGAAAAGAAAGCCGCAGCCGCTGCAAAGAAAGCCCAGCAGGATAGCATCGCCGCCGTGAAGAAGGCCAAGGCCGACAGTGTCGCCGCCGCCAAGAAGGCCGCTGCCGAAGCAAAGAAGGCCGAAGAAGCCAAGAAGAAGGCTGAAGCCGCTGAAGCCAAGAAGAAAGCTGCCGAAGAAAAGAAAGCCGCAGCTGCTGCGAAGAAGGCTCAGCAGGATAGCATCGCCGCAGTGAAGAAAGCTAAGGCCGACAGCGTCGCCGCCGCCAAGAAAGCCGCCGCTGCTGCGAAGAAGGCACAGCAGGATAGCATCGCCGCAGTGAAGAAGGCTAAGGCCGACAGCGTCGCCGCCGCCAAGAAGGCTGCTGCCGAAGCCAAGAAGGCTGAAGAGGCCAAGAAGAAGGCTGACGAAGCTGCTGCCAAGAAGGCAGAAGCAGAGGCTAAGAAGGCTGAAGCTGAAGCAAAGAAGGCAGAAGCCGAAGCCAAGAAGGCAGAGGCTGAGGCTAAGAAGGCCGAAGCTGAAGCAGCTAAGGCTCAGGCTGAGGCAAAGAAGGCAGAAGCAGCCGCTCCGGCCCCTGCTGCAAAGCCTGCCGAAGCGCCGAAGGCTGCCGCGCAGCCGGCTGCAAAGCCCGCTGCCGCAAAACCCGCAGCCGCTCCCGCCAAGAAGTAATTCTGGCCGGATCAAGGTTCAAAAGGACGCCCTCACCGGCGCCCTTTTTTTCTATTTGAAAAAATTTCACTATATTTGTAGTATAAATCATAACTAGAAGGTGAATGTATGAAAAAACTGTTCGGACTTGCTATCTTGTTGTCTGTCATGGGGTTAATCGCCTGCAGTGGAAGCGGAACCAATACGGACGACGATTGTGATGACAATGCGGCCTCTTGCCAGACGACGGATGACGGCATCGATGTCGATACCCCGGAAGTAGACTCCGGTACGTAATCGTTTTTACCCTTTTACATTTTTTTGTTTTTCCCCGTTGCAAGACGGGGTTCTTTATTCTATATTTGCGCAAGTTTAAAACGACAGAACTTTAGCTGGTCAAAGATGATTTTGCACATGATGAATAAGGCAAAGGCACCTTGCGGAACGGACGGTTCCGATGCAGTTAAAGTTTTTCCGTTTTCTGATTTTGATTTTGCTGAACCATTTGGTTCGGCATTTTTTTTACCCAGCGTCAAAGCGACGCTCACTCCCTATGTCACCCTGGAGCGTAGCGATAGGGTCCAGGGCTGTTTAACACAAGAGTTTAATAATTAGTATCAACGGAGATAAAAAATGAAGATTGAAGGCATCGACAAAGTCCTTATCATCGGTTCTGGCCCGATCGTGATCGGTCAGGCTTGCGAATTCGACTATTCCGGCACCCAGGCTTGCAAGGCCCTGCGCGAACAGGGTTACAAGATTGTGCTCGTGAACTCCAACCCGGCTACCATCATGACCGACCCGGTCATGGCCGATGCCACCTACATCGAACCGCTGAACGTTGCCCGCCTCACCCAGATTATCGAAAAGGAACGCCCGCAGGCTCTCCTCCCGAACTTGGGCGGTCAGACCGGCTTGAACCTCGCCTCTGCTCTGAGCAAGGCCGGCGTGCTGGACAAGTACGGCGTGAAGGTCATCGGTGTGAACCTCGACGCTATCGAACGCGGCGAAGACCGTGAAATCTTCAAGGAAACCATGCAGAAGCTCGGCATCGACACCCCGCGCTCCGGCATTTGCCACTCCGTGGAAGAAGCCGAAAAGATTGTTGCAGAAATCGGCTACCCGGTGGTGGTTCGTCCGGCTTACACCATGGGTGGTGCAGGTGGCGGTTTCTGCTACAACGTGGAAGAACTCCGCACCATTTGCTCCAACGGTCTTGAACTCTCCATGACGCACCAGTGCCTCATCGAAGAATCCATTCTCGGCTGGGAAGAGCTGGAAGTCGAAGTGGTTCGCGATTCCAAGAACCAGATGATCGCCATCTGCTTCATCGAAAACATCGACCCGGTGGGCGTGCATACCGGCGACTCCTTCTGCGCAGCCCCGTTCCTCACCATCGACAAGAAGCTGGAAGAAGAACTGAAGGAAAAGGCCTTCAAGATTGTAGAATCCATCGGCGTGATTGGCGGTACCAACGTGCAGTTCGCTCACGACCCGAAGACCGGTCGCGTGGTGATTATCGAAATCAACCCGCGTACCAGCCGCTCTTCCGCTCTCGCTTCCAAGGCTACCGGCTTCCCGATCGCTCTCATTTCTGCGAAGCTCGCTGCAGGCCTCACCCTCGACCAGATTCCGTACTGGCGCGACGGAAGCCTCGAAAAGTACACCCCGAGCGGTGACTACGTGGTGCTCAAGTTCGCCCGCTGGGCATTCGAAAAGTTCCGCGGCGTCGATGACTGCCTCGGCACCCAGATGAAGGCCGTGGGCGAAGTCATGGCTATCGGCAAGACCTACAAGGAAACCCTCCAGAAGGCTATCCGCGGCCTCGAAAACGGTCGCTCCGGCCTCGGCTTTGCGAAGGACTTCAACAAGAAGAGCAAGGAAGAACTCCTCGAAATGCTCAAGACTCCGAGCTCCGAACGCCACTTCCAGATGTACGAAGCCATCCGCAAGGGCGCTACCGACGAAGAAATCTTCGCCGCCACCTACGAAAAGGCCTACTTCGTGCAGCAGATGCGCGAACTCGTGGAACTCGAAGAAGAAATGCTCAAGACTCCGGGCCGCCTGCCTTCTGACGAACTCCTCATCAAGGCCAAGAAGGACGGCTTCAGCGACAAGTACATCGCTAAGATTCTCGGCATCCGCGAAAAGGACGTGCGCAAGAAGCGTACCGAACTCGGCGTGGTCGAAGGCTGGTGCGCTGTGCCGGTGAGCGGCGTGAAGGACCAGTACTACTACTACAGCACCTACAACTGCAAGGACGAATCTACCGCCAGCACGAACCCGAAGAAGATCATGATCCTCGGCGGTGGCCCGAACAGAATCGGCCAGGGTATCGAATTCGACTACTGCTGCTGCCACGCTGCAATGGCCCTCCGCGAAATGGGTTACGAAACCATCATGGTGAACTGCAACCCCGAAACGGTTTCTACCGACTACGATACTTCCGACAAGCTGTACTTCGAACCGGTTTCTTTGGAAGACGTTCTGCAGATTTACCACAAGGAAAAGCCGGCTGGCGTGATCGTGCAGTTCGGTGGCCAGACTCCGCTGAACATCGCCCGCGCCCTGAGCGACGAAGGCGTCAAGATTCTCGGTACGAGCATTGACTCCATCGATATCGCCGAAGACCGCGACCTGTTCCGCAAGATGATGGACCAGCTCGGCATCCCGATGCCGGAAAGCGGCATGGCCACGAACATCGACGAAGCCCTCGCTTGCGCCAAGCAGATCGGTGGCTACCCGGTGATGATCCGCCCGAGCTTCGTGCTTGGCGGCCGCGGCATGGAAGTCATCTACGATGAGAACATGCTCCGCGAATACGTGGCGAAGGCTGTCGGCGTGACCCCGGATCGTCCGCTCCTCATCGACCGCTTCCTCCACAACGCTCTCGAATGCGAAGCCGACGCCCTCTCCGACGGCGAACACGTCTACATCCCGTCCGTGATGGAACACGTGGAACTTGCCGGTGTCCACTCCGGTGACTCCGCCTGCATCATCCCGCCGGTGACCATCACCAAGGAAAACCTCGCGACCATCAAGGATTACACTAGGAAGATTGCTGAAGCCCTCCATGTTTGCGGCCTCATGAACATGCAGTACGCCATCGAAGACGGCAAGGTGTTCGTCCTCGAAGCCAACCCGCGTGCAAGCCGCACGGTGCCTCTGGTCTCCAAGGTTTGTAACACGCAGATGGCCCGCCTCGCAACCCGCCTGATGCTCGGCGCCAAGCTCGAAGACTTGAAGCTCAAGGACAAGAAGTTCAACCACCACGGCGCCAAGGAAGCCGTGTTCCCCTTCGACAAGTTCCCGAAGGTGGACCCGGTTCTCGGCCCCGAAATGCGCTCCACGGGTGAAGTGCTCGGCCTCTCCGACGACTACGCCCTCGCTTACTACAAGAGCCAGGAAGCCGCAGGTTCCTTCCTCCCGAACGAAGGTGCCGTGCTGATTAGCTTGTCCGACAAGGTGAACCTTGCGGACCAGGCTATCGAAGTGGGCAAGGAATTCGAAAAGCTCGGCTTCAAGATTTACGCTACCGAAGGCACCGCCAAGTTCTACGAGAAGGCCGGTGTCAAGTGCGAAGTGGTGAACAAGATTGCTGAAGGCCGCCCGAATGTCCTCGACATCATCCTGAACAAGCAGGTGAACCTCATCATCAACACGCCGTGGGCAAAGCGCGACGCCATCAAGGACGAAAGCGCCATCCGCAAGGCCGCCATCAAGTACAAGGTGCCTTACATCACGACGCTTGCCGGTGCCTACAACACCGTGAAGGGCATTGCCGCTGCTCGTAACGGCCATGGCGCTGTGAAGAGCCTGCAAGAGTATCACGCTTCTATTGAAGAGGTGTAAGGATTAGGGGTGAGGGGAAAGCCTTCCCCTCGCTTCAGCCCCGACCCCGCCCTTATAATCACGCCCACTCAAAAGAGTGGGCGTTTTCTGTATACCCACCCCAGTCGGGTCTTCCGCTACCCCTTCTAACGGGTGCTCAAGCGCCGCACCCGTAACGCCTGGGCTTGTCCCGCCCACCCGCCCAAAACAGAAGACCATTGCTTTATCAGCAATGGCCTCCTGTTTGCATAAGTTGTTTATTAAATCCTTTACATCTCGTCCGCGAGTTCTTTGGAAAACTCTTGAATGGACCGAACTGTGACCAGCGGAAAGTCGATGCTCTTCAGAATATCGAAATGCCGATCGTTAGAAACGATGTATTCTGCCATTCCGCAGATAGCACAATCAACGAACTTGTTGTCGTCTGGATCTTGCGTAATCAAGTTGAAACGCCAAGTCGGAGTTGTTCTCACAAGGTTTGAGCGATTGGTTAAGGCTTCCATTAAAATGGTTGCCATGCGACTTGAAATTTTCTGGGAAATAATTTCTTCGTACTCAAGAAGTATCTCTGGCGATACGCAAATTTCCAAGTCCCCGTTCAAGAATTCGGTCCATATTTGATGATATGGACTTTTAGACGGGAGGCTCATCAACAGGCAGTTTGTGTCAAGGCAAATGCGGCGCAAGGTTATACCTTGGAATAGGGGGTTCTCCAGTGTTCTTTGCCAATCTGCTCAATAGCGTCTGCGCCTAGCACGCCATCATCCCACAGAGCGTCTGCTTCTTCTTGAACCTTCTTGGCATAGTAATCAGCAAGAACAGCCTTCAAATCCTGTAAGGCTTCTGCATCTTTGCAAAAGGAAAACATCTCAAGAAGATGTATCTGAGTCGGATTTAGCGTTTGTGCTGCTGCCATGGTGGACCTCCACCCTAAATATACCTTTTTCACCCCATAAAGGCAAGTTTTAGGGGAGTTCATTCCAAGTTGGAATATGTATTTGCTTGGAAAATTGTGCTTTTGGCATCATTTTCGCTAGAAATTTTGATGGAAATGTGTTTTTTGCTGATTTATTAGTTGTTTTTAGAATGAAATAGAGAGTTTTGCTCTTGTTCTCTAAGTGAAATCTAGACAGTTTCCCTAAGCGAGAATAAGGCGGACGCTCACGCAGGTATGCCGTTTTACGGTATGCTTCAGTTTGCTGTATCGGCTTATTAGCCGATTGTTGGTCGTTAGACCAAGGGCAACAGCCCTTTTGGGGCGTGGGTCGTTTGTGTTTATCGCTTAGAGGCAGTCTAGAGCCCCACTTAGGTAAATGCAACGATCTGCGCCTTTTTTGTATCTATACAAAATTTGGCAAGAATCCTTGTTGAACAAGGGCTAACTCAGAAAATCTTTTTTGGAAAAAAGGATGAATATGAGAAAAGTTTTTCTTGCCGCATTCATTTCTTCGCTCGCAGCTGCAGTGTGCTTTTTGGCATACTCCTTCATCTTCAAACATGAAGATGAAAAAGATCAAGTTTCTCGGGAGCGCTAGACTATGTTTTGTTCTAAATGTGGGGCAGAGATTCCTGAAAATAAAAAATACTGTCCTGATTGTGGAGCCTTTAATGCTAAGTATAAACCGATTTCAAACGAATCGGTTAACGAGGAAATTAGTTCGCAGAACGATGACGAACAAACCATGAACAGCTTTGCTGTGTGGCTTGTTGCTTTTTTCTTTGGCTGGTTAGGAATCCATAATTTTGCTACCAAAGCGCCTGTTAAGGGATGTTTAAAAATCATTCTGACGAGTATAGTTATTTTCACTACAGGGGTGGATGAACGGGTAGAGTTATTTCGGGATGTTGTTTGTATAGGCTTATTGGCGTGGATTGCTTATGACTTGTTCTCCATGGTCCAAAATAATAAGCTTTATCCGACCGTTGGTTATGTTTCGAGTATTCTATATGTTGCGTTTGCGTTGTGTATAGCGCTGATGTTCATTCCAAAAGATTTGTCAGAACCTTCCGACAAAGAGAAGGAAGTTACCAAGAATGAACTAAGTGAGATTTTACAAAAGGGAAACGCCTTGAGCATTGTCGGCACTCGGGTGGTTTTATTTGGTTTTGTTAAATCGATTGAGAAAGAAAAAGTGCTCATTAATGTTGGTGATACAACTGAAATCGGAATCGTTGATGAAATTAAGGATGTTGTAGAGGAAAAAATAGAATCCGTAAAAAGGATTCTTGAAGAAGAAAATTCAAGCAGTGATTCGTTATTGTCAAACAATTCGAAAAAAGACACAAAAGTTGTTCCCGCGTATTTGAAATTTGCGGTCGACGAATTGCCTTATAATTCAATAAAGAAAGGTGCAATCATCAGGGTTTCGTGTATATCTCGTGGTTTTGAAAATGACCTGTTGGTTTTTGACATGTGTAAGTTCATTCAATGACGGAGAAAAAAATGTTCTGTTCAAAATGTGGTGCCAGTAATTCCGATGAGGCTAAATTTTGCGAGTCTTGCGGAAATCAGCTGAAACAAGTTCAGCCTCAAACAGATAACTTAAACTCTAATGGTAATGGAACCGTTCCATCTGCACCAAATCAGGTTGCAAATCCGAGTGCTCCATCCATCATTGTTAACGTGAGCAACAATCAGCAAAATCAAGGCGTTGGTGCTGCATTAGGAGGACTAGTAAATCCTGCTGTTTTGCCGGGACCTAAAAGTCGAGAAACCGCAGGCCTGCTTTGCCTGTTTCTCGGTGTTTTTGGCGCGCATGATTTTTACATCGGCAAATCAATCAGTGGAATAATTAAGTTGCTTTGTACCTTGACTGGTGTCGGGGCTACCATAACGTGTATTTGGGCTATGATTGATGCGTTTATAATTGCATTTGGCTCAAATCCAACGGACAACTGGGGGCGTCCTTTGATTGGTGATGCGACATTTACAAAAATATTGATTTTTGTGCCGATAATACTTTTTGCTCTACTTATCGGAATTATCATCGCTTACTGCAATAGTCTTTAATTACACATCAACAAAAGGAATACTATGGAAAATCAAAATCCTCAACAAATTATTGTCAACGTTGACAATGGTCAGCAAAATCAAGGTTTTCAACAGCCTGGAATATACATTCCTCCTGTAAAGAATCAGAGTGCAACTCTAGTCATTGCATTCTTTTTAGGAACCTTGGGTATTCATGATTTCTACAATGGGAGAATTCTGTATGGTGCCCTTAAGTTGATTTTTACGCTTACTGGTGTACTCGCTCTAGTTTCCTGGATTTGGTGGATTATTGATCTTGTTAGAATTATCAAGGGAACATACACCGATAAATACGGACGTGTGTTAAATCAAAATGCGGCAAAATCTACAAAGATTATTGTTGCTGTTTTGTTGATTCTGCCTGTGCTTGTTTTGCCGGCCGGTCTTCTTGCTGCAGTGGCTTTACCTAAACTCAATGTAATGACTGCTAAATCTAAGGCTTCTGTAATTGGGCCTGCAATGGGCGCATATAGGAACCTTCAAGATGCTTATAATGTGGATACGGGTAAAATTGGTACCTGGGAGTCTATTGGATACTCTGCACCGAATTCAACAAATGAAATTGAATTTAAGGAAATCAAAACAAATCAGTTTGTTGGCGTCAGGGCGCAGCTGCTTACAAATCTAGGCGATTGCCCTGTAGGAACCATGTATGGATTTCTTGCAAGCCCGGGCCAGGGTGGTGCCAATTACGCTTGCGCTATTTTAGATGCGTCAGGGAATGAACTGGATGCATCTACTTTGTCCAGTTGTGAAGCGATTGTTCCAACATTCAGTAGACTTTGTGACTAAGAAATTTTTTTCTTGAAACAAAAAGACCTGCGATTTTTTAATCGCAGGTCTTTTTGTTAGAGTTATAGTTGAATAAAAAAGCATAGTATGAACTGAATTCGTCTTCCCTGCGCTAATTATAAAGATTCGTTTTTTCTTTCATTTCCCGTAACGAACCTCATAGACTTCTGCTGCGATTTCCTCGTCGTTCATCATTGGCGTCTTTTCTGCGTTCGTGTTAGGGATAGTGACCCCTTGGGGCGAAGACTTGCGGACAGTTTCGTCTGGATGTTTTCGGGAGCAAGGCTTCGTTTTATGAGGTTGGGCGGGAACGGAGTGAACCGCGCAACCCATAAAATATAGCCCGACCGCGCATATATGTGCGGAAACGCCCAAGGAAGAATTTCCCCGCACGGAGCCTCTGGTCACCAAGGTTTGTAACACGCCCGTGAGCCGTAGGCGACTCGTCTTAACGAGCCGTCGGAGGCGAGAGTGAGGCGTGAGCCGAACGGTCTTCATAATCGAAGTGCTCGGCCTCTCCGACGACTACGCCCTGGCCTACTACAAGAGCCAGGAAGCCGCAGGTTCCTTCCTCCCGAACGAAGGTGCCGTGCTGATTAGCCTCTCCGACAAGGTTAACTTGTCTGAACAGGCCATCGAAATCGGTAAGGAGTTGTAGAAACATCCTCGCCTCAGTCATGCCAGTCCGCAAGCGGCCTGTCGCGACATTCGGCTTGCGGTGTTTTCCAGAAGCTCGATTGTAATCAAGGACGACAAATGCTAAGGGCGAGTGAAGCAGGACTGCTTGCAGGCCTATTTCCGAGCCCCGCATTTGGGACTCGAAGAGTCCAAAGCGCTATCCGCAAGGCCGCCATCAAGTACAAGGTGCCTTACATCACGACGCTTGCCGGTGCCTACAACACCGTGAAGGGCATCGCCGCTGCCCGCAACGGCCATGGCGCTGTGAAGAGCCTGCAGGAATATCACGCAAGCATCGAAGAGATTTAATGCTTAATGTCATCCCCGCTATACGATACTTGGCAACTTGTTGCCATAGTAGAGTTATCCTCTTTGGGGAGAAGGCGGGCGGACAGCACTTAGCACTTTAGTGCTTAGTGCGCATGGCCACCAAGGTGGGGATCTCCTAGCGTAAGCGTGTTATCCTGAGCGGAACGCCGTAAGGCGTGAAGTCGAAGGATCCAGAACATTCAAAGGACTGCAGTGATGCAGTCCTTTTTGTGTATGGAGCGCCCCCTCCTCACTGCAAATCCCTAAGGCTTATCCGTTTATCTTGATAAATGAAATGCCGGAGAAAGTTGTTTTTTTTTCGACTTTGGCGAAAAATGATGCGTTACGTTGTTATTTTTAGAACAAATGTCAGTGAAAACGCTCAAAAGACTTTTTTTTTCGTTTTTAGTTCTCCTTTTTACGGGGTGCAGTTACAGTTATATTGAAAAAGGATCCTTTGAGGCCTTTGTACCTGAAACATTTACTGGACTGGCATACCCCATAGGGGATGACTCGACTGGTGTCTGGAAGGCGAATGTTTCTATTCGCAACTATAGCGATAGGCATCTGCAATTACATGGAATGGAAAACAGATATGATAAAACACAAAATAATTCCTTCTATTTAGATTGCGAGGAATGTCCTAAAGATGAAAACATAAAGGCCGATCTTAGCTATCATTTCAAGTCCTTCCCGGTAACGGGGTCGATGGATTATTTTCTTAACGTGAAGCGTATCCTCATTGGATTTGGGGTTGCCTTTAGCCCTTATCCTAGCATGCGGTCCTCTGTAGGATTCAATAGCGATTATTTCGAGGTTGGAGGATTTGTTTCGTTTGGATATGCAAATGTTAGTTACTCCGTGAGCCAAGTTAACTATATGGAACTAGGTAACATGGCGGGGGGTAATTCCGTGTGGGTTGATAGTCTATATTGTGACGATTGCTCCGAATGGAAATTGAACGGAAATTTTGGAGCGTATATAAATGTTTTTCCGACGAAGAAATTCTCCCTGTCTTATGCTCCGTCGGTCTTTTCGCCTTGGCTTTATAGCGATATAAAGTGCTATGAAAACGGGTCCCAAGATTGTTCGTTGGCGTTTGATTTTCCCTACATATTTGCCCAGTATTTTGGTGCGAGTTATTTGTTTACAAAGCGTATTCAGCAGTCTCTAGGTGCGAAAGCCTATTTTGGCAATGCCTTTAGCGAACACATCTGGAATTTGGAAAGCAAGACTTCATTCTTGTTTTGAATAGGGTAAGTTTTTATTCTATGCCGTTGATTGCCCGCACTATTATTTTGTTCGTTTTCCTTGCCGTGTGCGCAGGGGCTTCGGGTGTGCAGGTCATCGAAGGGGATGCCGACGGCGAGTGGGACCTTTCGGCGAAAAAACTCCAGGCTATGGCTGCGGTCTATCTGGCGGAATTAGGGCACGTTCCTAGTTTAGAAAGTAAAACCTTTGCGGTCTCCTTTTCTGCATCCGGTCCGGCGAAACGTACCATACAGATGAAAAAGATCTTGCCGGGCGGCGGTATTGAAGAGGATTCTGTCGTGATTGCGGGGATGGACGACGCCGACGATGCCGTGAAAAAAATGCTTGTGAAAAATTTCCGGAAGGCTCCCAGGGACTACAAGGGCGACAAACCGTCCGAGGTTTTCTTTATGGATTCCGTGTTCGTGGATGTGGATGACAGTACGGCAAGGCTTGCTGCCAGAAATACGGAAGCGGCCCTCGGGGAACTCGGGTACCAACTTGTCGAACACCGTCGCGGGACCAAGCTCCAGATGGTCCTGCTAAAGTTGAAAGAAGCCTATTGGCTGGGGATGATGCGCATAGAGGGTGACGAGGTCGTTCGGGGAGTGCATAAAAAGTTCATGCCAGGTGACGATCTGGAAATCATCGCCTATTCGCTAGTGAATAAGGTTATGGACTCGGATACGGAACTTAGCGTCCCCACTAACGAGGTGGTTGACTCGCGTATGACACACACAGAAGCGTGTCGTGCAACTGAAAAAGCTGATTCCTTCTCCGGTTTGTTCTTAGGTTTCTTCTCGGACATGCTGTGCAATTTTTCTGATTATGTCGGGCTAGAAGGGTCCGCAGGTGGCAGGGATCTTTATGGATACTGGTATCCGGACGTGCGCTTCGATGTCATATGGGGTTTCTCGGACAATCACGCCTGGCTTCTGGGCCTGGAAGGGACTATGGGTACAACCCAATCCAGGTGGGCGTTTGAATCCGTTCACAGGTTCTCGCAGACGAAGGGTCTGTTCGTTGATTTTGTCTGGGGCTGGGGCTTTGATGGGGACTATAACGGCTGGTATATGGGCGGTGATGTTGGGCTCAATCTGTTTGCGCTTAGTTCCAAGACTCATTGGCTCTCCCTGATGCTTCGCTACGACTGGACCTATGGCGAAGACTGGGACGAGGGGAGTAGAGTCTCTATCAACCTGGTTTACAATCACCGCACTTACTTTAGCGATTGAGGCCTGCGATGAAATCCCTGAAAACCTCACTCCGCAAAATACTTTCGCTCGCCATTGCTGCGCCCATGATTGTTTTGGCGATCGAGGCCAGCATTGGTCCGCGTTCCGCTTTTAAGGATGCGGATATAAGGAGGCTTGATTTCCAGACGGTAACGAATTTGCATAGTGCGTATGTCCGCGACTACGTAGATCCGCAGATAGTCTACCTCAATAGCCAACTTGATTCCTGTACTGTGGCACGTGAAGATTGCCAGTTTGCGACTGCCGGATATGGTAATGAATTTGGCTCGTATAAACCGTATATCTATTTCAAGTGTGATATAGACAAACGTGAAAAGATCCTGTTCTCGCAGTTCCGCTATTATCCCGATTCTGAAAAGGTGTCCTTGAGTATCTTCCGTGAATCGGTGTTCCAGGCGCACGGATTCTCCTTTGCGGAAAGGGCCGGCTATTCGCTCCTGGTGTTCGTTGTCCTGTGCCTGCTTTCGCATAGAAAACTTAATGAGTGGCTGAGGAAGGGACGTGGTAAAAGAATCGTCGAATGGTTGGGGAGCGGGCATGGTACAAACGATGCACTAGAACGCGAGATTGAAGAGACCGAGGCTTTCGACAGGATGCTTGCCGAGGGCAAGAAGAACCGCGAAAAGGAACGCAAGCAGAACGGAAAGGCAAAGTATATTCCGTAGTAGCCGCTTTTTTCAAAGAAAAACGTGACTGTTGTCATGCTTGTCCACAGGCAGGCATTTTTCTTGAACTTTACCATTTTTCGAGTATATATTTACGGGAAAGCCGCGGTCAAAACGCGGCTAGAGGTGTTGTATATGGGTAATTCAAGGTTTTTCGCGGGTGCTGCACTCGGTTCGCTGCTCGCTGTCTCTCCTGCACTCGCCATCGATGTAACCGTCGATGCAGATGCGGGCATCAAGAAGATTTCGCCATACATTTACGGGCGAAACATCGACAAAATCAGCGATACGGACGCCGCAAGCGACGCGGACGAATCCGCATTCATCAACCAGATGCTCGATGCGGGCATCCACATGATGCGCGCGAACAACGGCAACAACTCCACGCGCTACAACTGGAGCCACAAAATGACGGTTCATCCGGACTGGTTCAACAACGTTTATGCGCACGACTGGGATATCACCGCGAAAAAGGTGCTCGATAAGATGCCGGGAGTCGACGCAATGTACGGCTTCCAGCTCACGGGCTACGCGGCAAGCAGCACCGAATACAATTTCCCCGACTGGAACTGGAAACAGGAACACGGCTCATATCCGTCGAGATCATTCGACCTCGCGGGTGGCGGCGAAGTATCAGAAGACGGCCAGACGCTCATCAAGGCGGGCGACGCCTCGCTCTACAACATGGAATGGCCCGCCGATTCTACGGTCGGCATCATTCCGCACTGGAAGGATGAACTCAAGTACGACATGAGCCGTTTTAAATACTGGAGCATGGACAACGAAATTGAAATCTGGCGCGGAACCCACAACGACCTGGACTTGCCCGTGACCGGCGACTTCCTCGTCGAACGCTACATCGACGTGGCCAAGAAGGCGCGCGCCGCCTGGGGCGATATCAAGCTCACCGGCCCCGTAGTCGCCAATGAATGGCAATGGTGCCACATCAATGCCTACAACGAAGAAAGCAGGCCAAAGATTGACGGACAGGAATACTGCTGGCTCGAATTCTTCACCAAGAAAATCGCCGAAGCGCAAAAGGCGAGCGGCACGCGGCTCCTCGACGTGTTCGACATTCACTGGTACCCCACCGAAAAGGACTACGAAAGCCGTGTCAACTGGCACCGCGTTCTGTTCGATACCACCTACTACTACAAGGGCGGTAACGGCGTGCGCTGCGCCACGGGCAAATGCGACTGGAGCGACAAGGAGAAGGGCTACAGGTCATACATCTTCGTGCGCATCAACAACTGGCTCGAAAAGTACTTTGGCAAGGATCACGGCATTACGCTCGGCATTACCGAAACCGACCTGAACGATTCTGATCCTATGGTGACAGCGCTCATCTATGCGTCTTTCCTCGGAACCATGCAGGACAACGGTGTCGAGATTTTCACCCCGTGGACATGGGGCGACGGCATGTACGAAACGGTGCACCTGTTCAGCCGCTACGGCCACCCGAACCGCGTGCAGTCCACCTCCAGCAACGACTCGCTGGTGTCGGCCTACAGTTCCATCAGCAACAAGGGCGACTCGCTTACGGTTATCTTCGTGAACCGCGCCGAAAAGGACGCCCAGGACGTGAACCTCAGCCTCGCGAACTTCGCCTCCGATGGAACGGTAAAAACACTCACGCTGCAGAACCTCCAGGGCGAAACGTTCGTTTCTCATACAAACAACGCCTTGAAAGAAAACGTGGTGGATGCAAATCCGCAGGGCGGCACCACCACTGCGAACGACTACAGCATTAACAGTTTCAAGATGACGCTCCCTGCAAAGTCTATCACCGCAGTTCTGCTCACTACCGCTACGCCGAAACAGGGCGTGATTTCTGCGGGCAAGGCTCTCGCCGGCAACATGCTCCACCGCGATAACGGTGGCTGGGCTATAAACAACGGCTTGGGCAATGTGCGCAGCGTAAGCGTGTTCAACAGTCGCGGCCAGAGTGTAATGCAAATGGAACGCCCTGCACGCGGCAATATACGGCTCGCCAGCGAAACTCTAGGCAAGGGCGTCTTCTTTGTGCGCATCAAGACTGCGGGCGGTGTGCAGATGCGGAAAATCGATGTGAAGTAGAATCTTTTTCTCACCAATGTCCAAATGAGAAAGGTGCCCGCGGATGAATTTCCGTGGGCATTTCTTTTTGCGATTGAAGCGATTGCTGACGCTCTCCTTGAGTTTTGAATAACGTAATAAAATGTTGTTGTGAATTTGTGTGTATTATTTTGTATGTAATAAAATGAGCGCGCGAGCTGGCAATGCAGATTTCTGGTTGCTAGGAACTGTGTGACGGCTTCCGGGAACAGGAATCTCATGCTAGAATTATACGGGAATGGTAGAAAAAACTTACACTTCGTGAATAATATGTTGATAATCTGGCCAAAAGGTGGTTTTTACCGGTTTTTTCAAGAAAAATGAAAAAAAGTGAAATTTTTTCGAGAAAAACCCTTGCCAAACTTCCAGAAAATTCTATAATTGGCCTCACCTTCGGAAACGATGGTACGG
>NZ_FRCW01000016.1 GCF_900143055.1 Fibrobacter sp. UWR3
CCCGCCCTTTCTTTTGTCCGCACCCCGGCCAAGCGAATCGGCCAGAACCGCTCCCGCGAGAGTGAACTCGTTCACTTTCAACACGGAGCGAAAAGTGCCGACATCGAAGAAGCAAACGCAAAAGAAAATAAAAGTTCTGTCCTTATTTTCTGGATGTGGTGGATTAGACCTGGGTTTTCTAGGCGGGTTCTCTTTTTCTGGAAAGGATTATGAACGTCTTGATACCGATGTCGTTTTCGCAAATGATTTTGATCCTGATGCTGTCAACTGTTATAACAGCAATGCTTTGCTTGTGAAAGATTCTGCAAAATCAATATGCAAGGATGTTCGAGAAATTGAGGACGAAGAATTTCCCGACTTCGATGTCATGATCGCTGGATTTCCGTGCCAACCATTTTCCAATGCGGGGAACCGTAAAGGCGTAAACGATAAAAATGGCCGTGGTACATTGTTTGAGGAATGTGAACGAATCTTAAAGTATAAGATTTCTCAAAAGAAAAAGCCCAAAGCATTTTTATTCGAAAATGTTCGAGGAATCCTTTCGTCTAAAATGCCTGACGGAAAAACAACTGTGCCAAATGAAATTAAGGCTCGAATGGAAAAACTCGGTTATAACGTTTCGATGCAATTGGTTTGTGCGAGTGATTACGGAGTTCCGCAAAAAAGATACCGTGTATTAATTGTTGGTGTCGATAAGAAAATAGGCTCGTTTGATTTCGAAAAGATAAAAGAACTTGTCCAAAAAGAAAACATTCCGTCGGAATCTTTTGGCAAACAAGAAAAGTTACTTCTTGGTTCTATCTTGAAGGATGTCCCTAAAGAAGACTTTTGGGAATATACAAAAGCAACTCAAAATATGATTGAGAAAATCGGCCCTTGTGCACATGGTGCGAGAGCTTTGAAATATTTCAAAAAAGATTTTGAGTACGATAAGATGCCCGAAATTTATAAGGAAGGTAAATCTTGGAAGGATATTCCTCCAGAGGAATTGACGCCTCGCTTTAAGAAGATTTATGATGATCCCAAGAAGTACCATTCCCCAAAATTTTTCAGAAGATTTGCTTTTGGCGAAATCAACGGAACGATTACGGCTTCATCTCAGCCTGAAAACTGCGGTATAACTCACCCCATTGAAAATAGACGCTTTACTGTTCGCGAAATTGCCAGAATCCAATCATTTCCAGACAATTTTGATTTTAGCAAAATCCCCTTGCAATCAAGGTATAAAGTTATTGGGAATGCAGTTCCGCCGATACTCGGTTGGGTTGTCGCGAAAACATTGACTGAAATTATAAAGGAGGGATAAACTTATGTATTTGTCGAAAGAATCTATCGTCAATTTATTCTTCCAAATGAATTTTCTCTATTCGGGAGAAGACATTCAAAAACAGGGTGGAACACAATTTTTTAGCGAATTGAAATATTTTCTTGCGTTGGATGAATTTATCAAATCAGAGCAAAGACCTTGCGATACGAAAAATAAAAATGATAAACAGAAGTTTGTTGTCAATGTAGGTCATTTCGTTCAACTTTCAGATCCAAATACTAGTGAATCTTTGGATGCTAAAAACTTCTTTGATAGTTTTGGGCAGAATAAGGATTTTGATGTTGGAAGCAATTTCTTTAGTGCCGGAGCGGTAAACAAGTCTTTGACTTCGACTACGCCATTATCTTTTCCTTCAAGACATCCGCAATTACTTAAATGTGAAAATGGTGTAATTGACATTGCGGATGGAGCTTATCAGCGTTTCGCAAATGAGCAAGACTATCTTTATTATCAAGACAGAAAAAAGAAAACTATTCTTCCTAACAAGAAAGCGCTTCTCTTTTTCTGGTTGAACAGAAATACTGATTTTACAAGTAAAGATTCTCTCTTTAACGATTTCTTGAATAGCCTGCGCAAACGCTATTCTCCAAATATGATTAGCGCATTGAAATGGGATGAACAAGACGCTGTTTACATCAACATTGCAAGAAATTTAAGCACTTCAAATGATATATCTTTCGTGAAAAAAGAAGATTTAATATTTGATCAGAAGGATTCATATCAAAGAAAAAAATATTTTGAAACATGGTTATGCCTAAATTCATCAGGAGATGATGGTTTTAGAACGCTTTGTGTTGATGTTTGTGAACAATGGCTTGATAAAAAAATGCCAGGCAATCAAATTGGAAATTTGTTCCGTTATAAAGATTATGAATCATATAAGAGGGAACATATCCGAATAACAGCTTTGAAAGATTTTAGCTCTGTTAGTGATAATGACCAAAGTGGTAGACCTAGAACAGCAATAAATCATTATCTGAATTTTTTGAATAAAATGCCTCACACAAAAAAAGTAGATGATGACAATTTTGTCAAGTTACTAAAGCAGTTGGAACAGGAGATTGAGAAAAATCCAGAAAGAATAGATGCTTTGAAAAAACTTCTGCCTCTTGAAGAAAAAAAAGACAAAGATTCTTCTGGTACTCAATCATTGTTCTACTTCAATTTTACTCCATTCACCCCCACCCAAAAAATCTACTACGGTGTTCCGGGTTGTGGCAAGAGCCATACGATTACCACAATGCTGAAGGATGAAAAGGCTAAAACCCCGACATTCAGCGAAGAAAATCAAGTCGTCCGCACCACATTCCACCCCGAATACACCAACGCCGACTTTATCGGTCAAATCCTTCCCGAAGTTCATGAGGACCCTCAGGGAAAATCCGTTGTGGAGTACAAGTTCAAACCGGGACCTTTTGCAAAGATTTTGAAGCAGGCTTTGCACAATCCGAGCAGACCGTTCTACCTCGTTATTGAAGAAATCAACCGCGGAAATGCCGCAGCCATTTTTGGCGATGTATTCCAACTTCTGGACCGTCTGAAAAATGGAGATACATCAAAGGAACCTGTCGGGACAGATGGTTTCGAAAATCATTACGGAAAAGGCTGGAGCGAATATTTCGTCATGAATGCTGATGTCAACGCTTACATCCGTGACGCAAAAAGCGATGATGAACTCGATACAAAATCAATTGATGTTTCAGGAATCCATTTCTCGTCTAGCACGGGGCTGCGCCTCCCGCCAAACCTTTCCATCTACGCAACGATGAATACCAGCGACCAGAATGTGTTTACGCTCGATAACGCATTCCAGCGCCGTTGGGATATGGAACTCGTTCCGAACACCTGCATTTGGAGTGATGAAGACCATAAAAAGCAGGCGAAGTTGCAAATCGGCGATACGGATATTCGCTGGGAAACTTTCCGCAATGCTATAAATAGCGAAATCTCCGATGGAGACTTTTTCAATGCCGATGACAAGCAGTTGGGACTGTTCTTTATTGAAGCCGAAGGCGATAAAATCGATGGGAAAAAGTTTGCAAACAAGGTCTTGAAATACCTGTGGGCAGACGTTTTTAAGCGCGATACCGGAAAAATTTTCAAATCCGAAAACCTGAGCAAGGTAGTGGAAGATTTTACAGGTACAGATGCGTTCGACAAGGTGTTTGCCGATGAGTTTGTTCAATCATTGAAAAGCACCAACGATGAAATAAAGAACCACGAATAAATGAACGGAATGCGAATCACTGTCGCCGAAAAGGGTTCGGACTTTGTCGGTCTTAAAATCACGCTTGATGCCAGATGCGTGACGTTCCCTATGGGTTACTCGATTACATCGAGTGATAACGCCGACATCGCGCCAACCCTTCGTTCCGAAATTCTTTTGCTGATTCGAAAAATAAGCGATTGCGAAAAATTGCAGGGCGAACGGGTTTGCCGCATAAACACGAACGACCAGCGTCTCGATTTCCCTATTGGCAGCATCCTGTTCCTGATAGAAGACTTCCTTAATCGCGGTTCCTATTACACCGAAAAAGAAAAAATCATGGGCGATGGCCTGCCCGGGAAAATTTCCTGGAGCGGCACCATCAAAAGAATCAAGCCGATTGTTTCTGAACGCGGCATCGCGTTCCTTGATTTTATCGTCCACAAGAGTCGCATAAAGAACGACCGGCTTATTACGGAACTGCACAAGTATTGCGTTTACAAGTCATTTGAACTGTTGGGATTCCTCTATACGGTGGCGATGCCGGATCAAGGACTTATTAACGAAGCGGATATCAAGAAGAACAGGGCCTATTACGTCAGCTTTCTGGACTCAAAAATTTCGGAAACCCACCTAGAGCAGAACGCCGAACTTTTCGTCCACATGAAAAATGTCATCCAGAATTTCGACAGCGAAGACACGATAAGTTCTGCAACTTACGGGACAAATTCTTTCCATACGATCTGGGAAAGCATGGTTAACGACGTGTACGGAACCGTGAGCAAACCGGAAATGGAAAAATATTACCCTTGTTCTAAATGGAAAAGACCGAATGGCGATTGGCTAAAAAATAATGTTCCACTCCGGCCCGACACGATAATGATTGACGATAGCACAGGGGTTAAGCTTTGCTTTATTCTCGATTCTAAATACTATTCGTACGCTGCGATGAAAAATGACGGCGCAGATGTGTCCGAAGATAATTCGCAGGTTTCTGTCGCAGACCATGGCTCTATCCCTGGAACGGATTCCATACAGAAGCAAATCACTTACGCTGAATTTATAGACAAGTCACGAACACGACCTACGAATAAATGCCCGGAAAAATACAAGTTTGATCCAGACAAGATTTTCAACGTATTTATTTTACCGGGAAATGTGCCGGACGGCAACGGCATCAAATACATCGGTTACGCCGAAGCTGATTGGAACACCAAAGCTACCGAAGGCTACCGAAAAATCCACGGATTTCTTCTCGACACCAAAACCGTGATGCGAAAGCAAATTTCGTCATCAACCTCTAGGCGGATATTGATTGACTACATTTTAAGTGTCGTTCACGAACAGGGTGCTTGAACTGTATATTTGTACGAGTACATCGGCAAGGATATCTTCAAGAAATGTCCGTAGGGCTTGCTACACCGCCGAGCAGATTGCCTCGTTCTAATATCTAGCCGCCATTTTTCTATATTTACACACGATGAAATTACCAGTCGTGTGCATTATCGGACGCCCGAACGTGGGCAAGTCCTCGCTATTCAACCGCATCCTGGGCCGCAGGGCGGCAGTCGTCTCGGACCGTGACGGCGTTACGCGCGATAGGCATTACCAGACGGCGAACTACAAGGGCCACGAGTTCACGGTGGTCGATACGGGCGGATTCTTGCCCGACGATTCCATCGACGTTTTGGCCGATAGCGTCCGTGCGCAGATTTTCAATGCGGTCGAGGAATCCGACCTCGTGCTCTTCATGGTGGATGTCCGCGTGGGCATTACCAAGCTCGACCAGCAGTTTGCGCGCCTTATCCGCAAGCTCGATAAGAAGGTGATTCTTGTGGCGAACAAGAGCGAGCAGCAGGGCGACCGCCAGGAAAGTTACGAGTTTCTCAAGCTCGGTTTTGGCCAGCCCCGCACCATCAGTGCGCTTACGGGCTATGCCTGCCTCTCGCTCCTCGACGAGGTCGTCTCGATTCTCCCGACGCCGGTGCGTGGCGAACGCAAGGAAGAACGCCCCATCCGTTTCGCGATTCTTGGCCGCCCGAACGCGGGCAAGAGCACGCTGTTGAACCGCCTGCTGAACGAAGACCGCGCAGTGGTTTCCGACATTCCGGGTACGACCCGCGATTCCATCGACTGCGACTTCATTGTCGATGGCCAGAAGTTCGTGGTAACCGACACGGCGGGCCTCCGCAAGAAGGCGAAGGTCGAGGACGAAGTCGAAATTTTCAGCAACATGCGCACGCTCGAAAGCATCCGCCGCTCCGACCTCTCGGTACTGATGGTCGATTGCACCCGCGGGCTCGAGGTGCAGGACTTCCGCATCATTACCGAAATCCGCAAGGCGGGCAAGGGCCTGGTGCTCGTGCTCAACAAGTGGGATATCTACCCGGACAAGACGGAAAAGTCCTTCGACCACATGGTGAAGGAGATGCTCGAACGCGAACCGATGCTCGAGTACGTGCCGATTATTTCTGCAAGCGCCAAGGAAGGCCAGCGCGTGAACCGCATTGTGCAGGCCATCCAGACGGTGTATGCCAACTGCCGCCGCGTGCTGGGCCGTGACCGTGTCGCCGAAAGTTTTGCGAACTTCTTGCAGGAGAAGGCGCCCCCGAGCCACAACGCCCGCGTGGTGTCGCTTACCCGCGCATGCCAGATTATGGTGGAGCCGCCCGTCATCGCAATCGAGACGCGCACGCCCGAGCTGGTGGATGAGTCGTACAAGCGCTACCTGCTCAAGAAGTTTTACGAGGAATTCCAGTTGCAGGGTGCCCCCTTGCGCCTGAATTTCGACCAGAAGTTAACCCTCAGAAAGGATGAAGAACTTGAACAGTTTACTGAGTCTTCCAATAGCGTACTTGCTGGGGTCAATCCCCAGCGCCATATGGATCGCAAAACTCGCGAAAGGTAAGAACTTCGACATTAGGGATTACGGCTCCAAGAATGCGGGCCTCACCAATACGTTCCGCGTGCTCGGCTGGAAGCCGGCGCTCCCCGTGGTATTCATGGACTTGCTCAAGGGCTTCTTCGGCCCGTGGATTGCCATGAGGTTGTGCGAAATGCAGGTGGCCGCCGGCGGTGCCGATTATTCGCACTGGGTTCCGCTTGTCGCGGGTATCCTCGTGATTCTTGGCCACAGCTTCACCTGCTTCGCGGGTTTCCGCGGTGGCAAGGGCGTGCTTGCGGCGCTCGGCGTGTTCCTCGCGCTCTGCCCGATTACGGCCCTCTCGGCTTTTGGCGTGTGGATTGTCCTCACGGCTTCAACCAAGTACGTTTCGGTAGGTAGCATCGGCGCATGCGTCGCGCTCGGCGTTTTTGCCGTGATGGGGTACCTCAAGTTGCCCTTCCCGCCCGACGATATCAACCTCGGGCTCATGATTACCTGCCTTTTGGTGGCGGTTTTCGTGATTGTGAAGCACAAATCGAACATCAAGCGCCTTTTGAACGGCACCGAGAACGGTTTTGGCAGCAAGCGCAAGACTCCGAAGGCATAAATATTGTAGATTGTTATAAGAATGATTGTCAGTGTCATTCTGAGCGCAGCGAAGCGGAGTCGAAGAATCTAAAAAGACCCATTCGACTTCGCCACGAAGTGGCTTCGCTCAGGGTGACACGCAAGAGATTAGGAAAGATAATATGAAGGTTACAGTTTTAGGTACTGGTGGTTGGGGCCTGACTCTCGGTCAGGTGGTCTATGAAAACAAGTGCGAAGTTTCGTTCTGGACAAACTCGCAGGCCGAAGTCGATCTGCTTTCGACGGAACATCAGTACAAGGACAAACTCCCTGGCGTAATCTTCCCGGCGGATTTCAAGTATACGACCGACATGAATGCGGCCCTCGACGGCTGTGACATGGTGCTTATCGTGGTGCCGAGCCAGTTTATGGGCGGTGTCGCGAAGAACTTGGGCAAGTGGACTCCGGCGAAGGGCAAGGAACCTATCGTTGTCTGCGCCACCAAGGGCATTCTTGAAGGCACGAACCAGCTGATGAGCGAAGTGCTGCTCTCGAACGTGCCGTGGCTCACCGACGACAAGATGGTCGCCTTCAGCGGGCCTTCGCATGCCGAAGAAGTTAGCCGCCATATCCTTACCGCGATTGTGGCCGCCTGCGTGAACGAGGAATCCGCGAAGCTCGTGCAGAAGGTGATGAGCTGTTCTTACCTGCGCGTTTACAGTTCTACCGACATCGTGGGCGTGGAACTCTGCGGTTCTGTGAAGAACGTGATTGCAATTGCCTCTGGCGTGCTCTACGGGCTCGAGGCGAGCGGCAAGTACAAGATTGGCGACAATACGCGTGCAGCCCTCCTTACCCGTGGTCAGGCCGAAATGTGCCGCCTGGGCAAGGCTCTCGGTGCAAAGTCCGAAACGTTTGCGGGCCTCGCCGGCATGGGCGACCTTATCGTGACCTGCCTCTCGCAGCACAGCCGCAACCGCTATGTGGGTGAACACATCGGGCGTGGCGAAACCATCGAGCAGGTGCTTGCCGGCATGAAGATGGTGGCCGAAGGCGTGCCCACCTGCAAGAGCACCAAGGCTCTCGCCGACAAGCTCGGTGTCGAGATGCCCATCGTGAATTCCGTGCATGCGCTCCTCTTCGAAGGCAAGAAGGTCGACGATGTCATCAAGGACATGTGGGGCCGCGAGCTCAAGGAAGAAGTCTGGGGCTAAACCCCTAGAAACGGATTGATGCGCCGAAGTGGGCGGCAAACCCGTTTCGGAAAATTCCGCCGGATTCAAGTCCGGCGTTTTTGTTTTTGTCAGATGGAGTTTCCGTGCGCTCGGTATAATCCGTCTTGAGCGGGACGATTTGCGTCGCGCTGGCGAAAAGCGAGAGGTTGCGGAGAATTCCCTGGGTTTCGCGCTCCAGCGTAATCCCGAGCCCGGCGATGAGCCCGTAGCTCTCGAGCATCCACGACCAGGAATCGTCCTTTGCCTTGTATCCTATGAACGATGTCGTCGAGGATGTCCTGTCGACTTCAATTTCGTCGTAGGTGTAGTATCCGTGCAGGTCGATGCGCGGGGAAACCTTCGTGTGCGCCGTGATATTGAATTGCGGGTTAAAGTGCCCTCCCAGCATAACGGCAGAAAGGTCGATGTCTGCATCCACCAGGTAGTTCTTCTGCAAGAACGAGAACGAAAGCGTCTGCATGATGGACACGGGCAGCAGGCGGTTCGGGGCGAACGTCTCGAAGAATCGCTTTTTGTTCCGCTCCATGTGCACGTCTGCCTTGATGCCGCGCGCATCGAGCCCGAAGGTTTCCTTTTCCCACTGGACACTGCCGTAATGCAGGCTTACATCTAGCGGGACGAACATGAAACGCTTGGTGCTGTTGTCGCGCCAGGTGTTCCCGAAAATGTTCACGTCGGCAGAAGCTCCCGCATAGTAGAAATCGAGTTTGCTCGTTTCAAAATGGTGCGCATATCGAGCATCCCACAGCCAGATGCGCGAGGAATCCTTGATAAAGTATTCCTGCTTTGCGTTGTACGGAGTCGTGCCGATGCGCTGCAGGCCTGCCGCAAGTTCGTTGCCTGCAAACCTTGCTCCGGCTGTAAATCCCTTGCGCAGGTATTGCGAATTCCAGTCGCCTTCGATAAGGTGGACCTCGTCGTTTTCGTTTTCGGATTCCCAGCGGATGGTCGCAAGTTCCGGATTCCCGCGCTCGACAAGTGCTGCCGCATACAGCGAAGAATCTGCAGTGTGTATGGAGACGCTTGATTTTAGCGTCGGCATGCTACTTGCCTCTACGGAAAAAGTAATGTTCCTGAAGTCGGCCTGGATTCCCGCTGAACCGACCATGCGGTTGCTGTTTAAAGAAAGTTCCCAGCCGTCTTTCCAGAGCCCGTCTATGCGGTAATGCGAAAACGAGGCGAAAGCGGAATAATTGTTGACTTGTGCCGTGTCTGCTACGTGGCAGAAAGTGCCGTTCAGTTCTTTCGTGTCGGAATCCAGCAAAAAAAGCCCGCCACAATGGGCGAGGCCTTTTGTTTCACCATACGCCAATGGCGTTGCAAGGAGACTTGTCAAGCCTATGGCGTATAGCGATTTAAAGATAGCAGTCACTGCTGATTAATCGATGACGATTTCGTTTTCTTCTTCGTCCCAGTCTTCTTCATCTTCGTAGTATTCGTCGAAGTCGTCGTCGATAGCGGCCCTGATGAATTCATCCCAGAAGAAGTCGACTGTCATGTCGGGGAAGATGCCGCCGAATGTGACATCGGGGAAGATGATGAGCTTGCGGAGGTCTTCGAAGGTGTATAGTTCAATTTCGGAATCGACCATCTTGCCGTTGAGGAGGCCCTGGATAGTTTCGGTCTTGTTGCCGTCCTTGTCGGTAAAGTAACCGAAGTTGGGGACCTCGTTCTCGTAGAAGGCGACGGCGTACTTGATGGTGCCCTTGTCGTCCTTGCACATTCCTGCGGGGAGCGTCACATCGGGAATCTTCCATTCGGTTTTTGTTATGGGCTCGTCGCTATTAATCATGGCCCATGGGTCACCTTCCGCGTAGCTGTTGACGACGAACTTGATCTTGCAACCGTCAGCAACGTAGCCGATTTCTGCCTTGATGCGTTCAGGTTCGTAGACATCCATGAAGATTGTTCCCGAGGTCTCGTCGTCATCCCATCCGGAGACTTGGTTGCTCTCTATGTCGGGATTGAACTTGTAGTATTCCTGAGCTATGTAACCCTGCATGTATCTCTGGGCGTAAGCATTGCCTTCCAAGTCTTCGGACCAATAGAAACCGCCGTCCGGGTTCACCCATTCGGACTTGTCGTTCACCACGTGGTACGGCAAGAACTTCTGGATGCCGTCGGTATTCTCGAACCACTTGTAGGGTACGAACTTGATGGTCTTGTCTTTGGCGTAGGGAAGGTCGAATCCGGTACGGAGCTGCGTCTTGATGGTGCTCAGGGAATCGATGATTTTCTGGGCATCGGCGGTACTCAGGTCGGCTTCTTCGTCATCCCCCACGATGTAGAGGTCGTTCTCCTGGGTCTTGAGGCCGTTCTTTGCTTCTTCGAGCCCGTACTGCAGGCCGAACTGCACGTAGTTAATCGCGCTGTCGATCATGTTCGGGATGTTCTTGTATTCGCTTTTCCAGGAATCATGGATGCTTGTAAACTTGCTCTCTTTCCCGATAAACTTGAACAGGTGCTCGAAACCATGGTTGTCGTAGTAGTTAACCTTGGCATCTAACTCCATAAGGGAGTCAATCCAGTCGTATTTGCCGTTCTCGTCGATGTTGAGGTTGAGGCTCACAACTGCGGTGAGTGTCGCTTTGGCGGCGTACAGTGCGGCTAGTACCGGTGCGAATTCACCGCGGTCTAGCTCAACGTTGCGCTCGTCGATGTTGTAGGTGCAGGTGAACGCGTCGTCGTTAGCGATATTCGTCATGTAGCTGATGGCGGAATCCAGCGACGGGATGGCGGTAGCGATGGCGGCCTGCGCATCGCTCACCAAGATGCCGCGGAGTTCGTCGGTGGAATGGAAGGCTAGGTTGAAGGAAACCTCGGAAGAACCCCTCATGTCGCGCGAAAAGAGCGCTGCACCGGGTTTACCCGTGCGGGCGAGCAGCGTGTCGATCAGGTTGTTGATTTTCTTGTTGTTCGCGATATCCGAGATGATGGATGCCGTGTAGGCGAGCTGCGCTTCGCAGTTGCCGGGATATTTTTTGAGGATTGCCTCGACGGAGGACTTTGTTGCGGCGCTCATTTCTTGCGCCTTGTTCAGGTCGCCATCCCCGAAGGTGGAATAGACGTCGGTGAGGTCGCTCTTGATTTTCTCGATTTGTGCCTTGTCGCCTTCGTCCGTAATTTCTTGGCAGCCGGCAGTGACTTCGACCTTGGTCTCGATGGGGTCGCTGGAAATTTCCTTGCTTTCGGGACTGCTGCTGGTATCGTCGCCGCATCCGGCGAGGATTGATAGGCAGCCAAGAGTAAGGATTGAGAGTAATTTGACTTTGTTCATAAAAAAAGGTTCTCCTTGTTTCCATGAAAATATAAAAAAAGAATAGAATGTGCCACTATTTTTTTATGTGACGTAAAAAATTGCCGATTGACGGCGCGTTCAAGGCGATAAAAAGGTTACTTACGGATTTTTAGGAGCACGATTGCTCCCTGGGCTGCCTGGAATAGTAGTGGCAGGTAACTGAGCAGGGTGGATGCAAGTACTACGTCGGCAGGGATTCCGAGAAGCCCCGTGTAAAGGCTGACCTGCACGTTCTCGCGGATACCGATTCCGTTTATGGATATCGGGAGCATGGTAAATGTAACCATGATGGTGGTGAATACCGTTATGACGGCGATATTGACATCAATTCCTACGGCACGGAAGTAGGCGTAGTGGATAATGATGGTCACAATCTGCAACCATACGGAATCCAGTCCCGATAACCAGAACGCCTTCGGGTGGCTCCGGTAGATGGCGAAAGCCTGTTGCAACTTCAGCAGGAACGGAACTTTTTGAACAAGTTTGTCTGGAATCTTGATTTTATCCAGAAATAGGCTCCCGACAATGATAACCAGGGCTAATATGGCAACTGCGCTTACGGTGATGGTGTAATGGGCTGGAACCTGGTAGCGAATCAAGACGAACGGGATTGCGATGAAAAAACTGAGGAACATCGCGATAAGCCCCATGACACGTGATATCGCAATTGCCGCAACGGAGTTTGCCGTGTTCCCGAATTTGCGCCCGAATGCGACCGTCTTGACGGCATCTCCACCGAAACCGCTGGGGAGCAGGTTGTTGAAAAAGTAACCTAGCGCAATGTAGGCGTAAAAAGTGCGAAATTTGACTTTTTTCCCGTCCTCGAGCAATAAACCGCGCCAGCGGTTTGCCTGGATAGCCATGAGAACGACGGTTAAGAACAAAATAAAGAGCAACCAGGGGAGAGCCGACGGCTTCCAGTTCGAAATGGCGTCAAAAAACGGGATTTTGTTCAGAATATATGCCAATCCCCCGACGGTAACGATGACTTTTATCGCCGTAAAAAGCATTTTTGTCGTTTTTTTTCGATTGTCGGGTTGCATAAGCCTAATATAAAATATTATATTCAGTTGTAGGATTTTCCCGTGAAGGGAAAGGAGGAAATAATGAAAAAATGGATTATGGTTCCTGCCGTGGCTTCGATGGCGATGGTTGGAATGTTCGGATGTTCGTCGGATTCGACGGACTCTAAATCTCCGGTTGCAATAGAGGGCGTAGAAGGGGCATCCGGCGAGATTGCTCTTGTGAGTGCTTCGGATGCGAAGGCTCACATGGCTATGTTCAGGCGCTCTGTTGTGGATTCCTGGCAGTTTGAATCTGCTGAATCCGATAGCGCCTCTACGGGAGTTGATTCTGTCCTGCAGAATTCGAATTTCGCAGTTGATGCTGATGTGACGGTCGAAGACGATTCTGTCTATACGGTTGCTTCTGCCGGTGTCGATGGCAAGGGCTTTGCCTGGATGGTCCAGGTTGAAAACGGTGCCGTCGTTTATTCCTGGCGCGAAAATGCCGAAAGCGAATGGCAGAAGTTCAAGACCGAAAAGCGCATTGAAAAACTCGAAAAGAACAATGTCCGCGTCGAACTTGCGGGTAAGGTCGTTGTCATTTTTGTGAACGGCAAAATCGAAGGCGCCTTCCGCAACGAAAAGTTCGGCTCCTTCACGATGGAAGGCTTGTTCACGGTTGGTTTCGACAAATTCGATATGGGGAAGTGCCATTGCCATAACGGCCATGTGGAACAGGTCGATGTGGAAACGGTCAACGAGATCGAGGATACCCCGATTGATTCTATCGAAGTGGTTGAACCGGTTGAAACGCCTATTGATACTATCGCCGGCGGGAGCGACCCTGTTCCCGAGACGGTTTGGATTGCCGAATGGGACTTCAATGATGCCGAGAATGTCGGCCTCGACGTGACTGGTAACGGCCACAACGCGACCATCGGTGAAGGTTCGGTGGCTTCCACAGATGGAATTGCCGCTTTTGACGGCAAGTCTGGCTTTACCGTGGCCTTGGCTGACGATATCAAGATTAACGAGTTTGTTGTCGAGGCTCGCGTGAAGCCGACTCAGTTCGGTACCATGCAGAACATCATTGTGGCCGAGCCCCCCGGACGTGGTGTGGATGGCTGGCAGCTTCGCATTGACGAGGGTGTGCTGACGGTTCACCTGCGTGATGACGATCTCAACGGTGACGACTGGAATATCTTCCCGGGCAAGCGTATGACTCTTGGCGAATGGAATGTCATTCGTATGGAACGCAGTGCCGATAGTGTCAAGCTTTTCCAGAATGGCGAACTTACCGTTGCTGCCGCCTATACGGGTGATCTGACTCAGATGCGCTACAACTGGAGCATCGGTTTCGATGGTATGCAGCAGGCTTTCCACAACCGCTACTTCATCGGCGAAATGGACTATGTCCGCTTTGGAGCCTTTAACGGCTTTAGCGCAGGCGTGTTGCCGGTGAAGTCCAAGAGGCTTCTTGTGGCTTGGGAATTCAATGAACCTACGTTTATTGGCCTTGACCGCATGGCAAACAACTCTACGCACGATTTGGTGGGTAGCCCGAAGGTTGCCGATACGACGGTTGCGCTTGATGGCAGGTCTGGCTTGGAAGTTGGCCTCTCGAAGGTATTCCAGCGCAATACGTTTGCGATTGAAACCCGCGTAAAGCCGACCCAGTTTGGTGAAATGCAGAATATCATTGTTGCCGAGCCTCCTGGACGCTATGGCGACGGTTGGATTGTCCGCCTCGACAATGGCGTGCTGACGGTGCATTTCCGCGACGAGGATACTGACGGCATTACCTGGAATATTCTCAAGGGCGAAAAGCTTGCCCTGGATGAATGGACCGACATTCGCGTGGAACGTGGTGCCGAATCCATCAAGGTGTTCCAGAATGGCGAACTGACGGCTGAAGCTGAGACGACGGGTGATATCTCGCAGCTCGGTTACGACATCGGTATCGGTTTCGATGCCATGAGGCAGGCCAAGCACGACCGCTTCTTTGAGGGTGAAATCGACTTCATCCGCTACTACGGGCTGTAATACCTTGTTAGACGTTTAATCTATATTTGAAGGGACCTGTTGGTCCCTTTCCTTTTTGGGTGAATATGAAAATCGACGTAGGTATTATCAACTATAATGGTGGCACGGAACTTCTGGAATGTGTAAGGAGCTTGCTTGCGCAATCTGAACCTGTGCGTGTGCTTGTTTTTGATAATGCTTCTGCGGACGATTCCATACGTATTTTGAAGGAACAAAACTTAGACTGCACCGTAATTGAATGCCCCAAGAATCTTGGATATGCGGGAGCCTGTAATGGACTGCTCGAAAAGATGAATGCCGACATTCAGGTGCTTTGCAATATGGACCTGGAATTCGACCCGGCTTGGGCAAAAAACTTGCTTGCGTGTTTTGAACGCCATCCGGAAGCGGGCTCGGTTGCAAGCCTCGTGATGGAAAAGAGCGGGGTAGTGAATGCGGTCGGCGTGCAGTTCGGCGCGGACCTTTTCGCAAAAAACGAAGCAAGCGGGTTGAATATTTCCGAAGCCGATGTGCGCGAGAAGGATGTGTTCGGATGCTATGGTGCGGTAATGAGTTTCCGTAAGGCGGCTGCCGAGGCTGCCGGCAAGATGGATGCGAGTTACTTCTTGTTCTTTGAGGAAACGGAATGGTATTTCCGCCATAACCTCGCGGGGTACAGGACGGTCTTTTGCCCCGAGGCAAAGGTCTATCATGAACGCTCGATGACGACGGTGCGCTATTCCCCGCGCAAGCTGTTCTATTCCGAGAGGAACCGCCTGCGTACTGCGATTCGCTTGCTGCCATTTGCAGATATTGTGAAGTTGCCGTTCCGCGGGTTCGTGCGTTACCTGAACATGGCGAAGGGCGGCGTTCCCGGGCAATCGGGTGACGGGAAAAAACTCTCGAAGGCTGCCATTTGCGGTGCGTTGCTGAAGGCCTGGTTGCAGGCATTGGCAATGCTCCCGCAGGAACTTTGTATTCGCAGGAAATACCGCAAACAGTTCGGCGATGTCGGCGCGAAGGTGCGCGCTATTCTTGAGATGTACCCGATTCGGCCCTGAAGTGGTCGAACATCTTCTTGAGCGTCACGCGGATGTCGGTGCCCTTCCAGTACTTTTTCACGCGGGAGTTGTCTGCGCAGAGGTATGGTGTTTCTACTGGACGAACCTTCTCGGGATCCACGACGATTTCGATTTCGACGGGCGTGAATTTTAGAATCACGTTTTTGAGCAGGTCCTCGATTTTATTCGCGATGCCGGAACCCACGTTGTAGATATCGAACTCGTTCTCGTTCTCGAGCAGCATGCGGTAGACATGCACGACGTCTTCCACATCGGAGAAATCGCGCCAGGCGCTCAGGTTGCCCACGAGAATCTTGCCGGGCTTGCCCGACTTGTCGATTGCGGCGACCTGCTTCACGAAACTCGGGAGCGCAAACGTAGTTGTCTGCCCGACTCCAGTGTGGTTGAACGAACGTGTGCACACTATTTTCATGCCGTATTTCTTGCGGTAGAGCTGTGCGAAGTTTTCTTGCGCAATCTTCGAGATGCCGTAGGGGTTGCTCGCTTCGAGTGGGTCCGTTTCCTTGAGCGGGGATCTGCCTTCGGGAATGGCGTATTCCTCGGCGCTCCCGATTAAAAGAGTCTTTGCCTGCGGAGCATGCTTGCGGATTGCTTCCAGCAGGTTGAGCGTTCCGTTCACGTTCACGCTGATAGTGGCGGCAGGATTTTTCCACGAAGCCCCTACCGAACTGATGGCTGCGAGATTCACGACGGCGTCGGGCTTGGCGCTTTCAATAAGTGCTTCCACCTGGCCTGCGTTCTGCAGGTTCACTTCGGGAAGGTCCACCTTTACGGTGGAATGCCCTGCGGATTCAAGTTCGCGGGCTAAGTACCTGCCGACGAATCCCGATGCCCCGACGATGACGACCTTCATCAAATCTTTCCTTCGGCAAGGAGCTTGATGTCGCTATCCACCATGCGCTTGACCAACTGCTCGTAGCTGATTTCGGGTTTCCAGCCGAGAACCTTCTTTGCCTTGCTTGCATCACCGATAAGTAGGTCTACTTCGGCAGGGCGGAAGAATTGCGGGTTCACCTTCACGACAACCTTGTCGGTGCCCTTAAGTGTGGCGTATTCGTTTTCGCCTTCGCCGTGAAACTCAATTTCCATTCCGGCAGCCTTGAATGCGAGTTGTACAAATTCGCGAACCTTGTGGGTTACGCCTGTGGCGACTACATAATCGTCGGCCTGTTCCTGTTGAAGCATGAGCCACATGGCGCGTACGTAGTCGGCGCTATGGCCCCAGTCGCGGCTAGCATCCATGTTGCCTAGTTCGAGCACGTCTTGTTTGCCGGCCTTGATCTTTGCGACGGCGATGGTAATCTTGCGGGTTACGAATTCGGCACCGCGGCGTTCGGATTCGTGGTTGAAGAGGATGCCGGAGCAGGCAAACATGCCGTAACTTTCGCGGTAGTTCTTGATAATCCAGTGCCCGTAGAGTTTGGAAACCCCGTAGGGGCTGCGCGGGTAGAACGGTGTCGTTTCGTTTTGCGGAACGGCCTGCACTTTACCGAACATTTCGCTGGTGGATGCTTGGTATACGCGCGTGTCAGGCTTGCAGAGGCGAACCGCTTCCAGGAGTTTGGTGACGCCGATGGCGTTGATGTCGGCGGTAGAGAGCGGCGTTTCCCACGATGTAGTCACGAACGATTGAGCGGCAAGATTGTAAATCTCGTCGGGTTTCGCGATTTCCATGGCGCGCAGGAGCGATGCGGAATCGGTCATGTCACCAAAAATGAATGTAACCTTGCCCTTGAGGTGCTCGGCGTTGTTAAAGTCGAGCTTGCTCTTGCGGCGGACAAGTCCGTAAACTTCGTAACCCTTCTCGAGAAGGAATTCAGCCAGGTACGAACCGTCCTGACCGGTAATGCCTGTAATAAGTGCGCGTTTCATATGGTTAAATATAAATAAATATGAAATTACTAAATTGCGGGTATGGCTTTTGTTCATTTGCAAGTTCATTCCGAATTTTCCGTATTGAAGTCTTCTGCTCGCCTTGATGGCATTTTGGCTGCGGCCGCAGCCGAAAATGCCCCCGCCGTAGCCCTTACAGACCACGGCGCCATGTTCGGCATTCTTGAAATACAGACGCGCGGGAAGGACATGAACAAGGCTCGCAAGGAGAAGGGCCTCCCTCCGGTAAAGACTATTTACGGCTGCCACGTGTACGTGGATTCCCCGAGTGCAAGTGCGAAGGACCCGACCACTTATGAACGCCTGACCCTGCTTGTCGAAAACGAGAAGGGTTATTACAACCTGCTCCGTATTGTGAGCTACCGCTATGAGGAAAGCGACCGCTGGGCGGAAATTCCCTCGGTCCCGCTGGATGTAGTGAACCAGCACAAGGAAGGTCTGATTGCCATTGCGGGCGATTACTTTAGCCGTTATGGACAGAACGTGACATCGGGTCGCGAAGCCCAGGCTCGCGAGTACATGGACAATCTTGACAAGATTTTTGACCGCGACCATCTTTACTTATCCGTATGCGATAACGGAATCCAGCAACAGCGAGGTGTGAATGAATTCAATGTGAAGTTGGCGCAGGAGATGGGCCGCGAAGTTGTGGCGGTTGCCGACGTGCACTACATAAAGCCTGAAGATTCTACTGCACACAAGGTGTTGCGTTGCATCTCGTTAAAGACGACCCTCAACGATTTCACCGATTCACGCTTCCCGACGGACCAGTTCTATTTCCGTTCCGAAGAAGAAATGGTCAAACTTTTTGGGCATATCCCGGGCGCTATCGAGAATACGGTCAAGATTGCTGAGCGTTGCAACTTTACTGTCAAAACCGGTATTGGCGATGAGTTCTGGCCCAGGTTCAAGATACCGGAAGATTTCCTTGCGTCCGAGGAATACCAAAATATTAAAGCAATCATGAAGGCCGAATACGATGCGGAGTACCCGGAAATTCATGAACGTGAACGGTTGGGGATAATCAAGGATAAGGCGAAAAAATTGATAGCCGCCTATTGCGCCGAGAAGGGCGTTGACGAGAAATCCTTGACCGATGAGGAAAAGGCCGAATTCCAGAACCAGGCTTCGCAGGAACCCTTTACCGACGAAGACAACAAGGCTTGGGAAAAGAATACACACCGCTGGTGTAAACCGGGTGGCGACGCCGATATCTACATCACGCACCTGTGTAACGAACGCCTCAAATGGCGATTCCCCGACGAAGACTTCAAGTTCCCCGCGCGCGAGACCGATGTGGCCAAGCGCATGTACAAGGAATTGAACTGTATCCGCAATATGAACGTGGCGGGCTACCTGCTTATTGTGTGGGACTTCATCAACTGGTCGCGTGATAACGGAATTCCCGTAGGCCCGGGACGTGGTTCCGCTGCAGGCTCGCTTGTTACCTACATCATCGGCATTACGGATATTGACCCGCTCAAGTTCGATTTGCTATTTGAACGATTCCTGAATCCGGAACGCGTGAGCATGCCTGATATCGATACGGACTTTGCGGATAGGGACCGCGGGCGCGTTATCCAGTACGTGACCGACAAGTATGGCTACGATTGCGTGGGACAGATTATTACCTACGGTATGCTCAAGTCGAAGGCGGTGATTACTGACGTTGCCCGCGTCTTGGGGCTCCCGCCTGCCGAGGCAAAGCAGATTACAAAACTGTTCCCGCAGAGAACGCTGAACTTTAGCCTTGAACAGGCCTGGACGGGAAAAAAGAAAAATAAGAAGGGGGGAGAGGATCCTCTTGAAGACGGCTATAGCTCGGAACCCCTGCAGGCGCTCGTCAACAGCCGCGCCAGTTACCAGAACCTCTGGGAAATTGCGAAAAAGTTGGAGGATTTACCGCGCCAGACGGGCGTGCATGCCTGTGGTGTGGTGATTACGCCGACTCCGATTTACAACCTGGCCCCGCTTTACCGTGCCGCCCCTGCCGATACGCCTGTGGTGATGTACGACAAGCACTACGCCGAAGACATCGGGCTTTTGAAGATGGACTTCCTTGGCCTGATTAACTTGTCCATCATTCAGGACACGGTGAGCATGGTCAAGAAAAACCGTGGGATAGACCTTGATATGGGCCATATTCCACTGGATGACAAGGAAACGTTTGACCTGCTCGGCAAGGGCATGACGACAACGGTGTTCCAGTTTGAATCTCCGGGTATGCAGAAATACCTGCGCGAACTGAAGCCGACGCGAATTTTTGACTTGATCGCTATGAACGCCCTGTATCGCCCGGGGCCTATCGACCAGATTCCGCACTTTATTGCACGTAAGAACGGCAGGGAAGAAATTGACTGCTATCACCCGGATTTGGAACAAGTTCTTGGTGAAACTTACGGCGTGATTGTGTACCAGGAACAGGTGATGAAACTTGCCCAGATTTTGGGCGGCTATACCCTGGGTGGCGCTGACAATATTCGCCGTATCATGGCGAAGAAGATGCCCGAAAAGATGGCGAAACTCGAACCGGAGTTCTTCAGGAAGTGTGAAGAACGTGGTTACGACCATGCGGTTATCGATAAGATTTGGAAGGCCGTGCTCCCGTTCTGCGGATACGCGTTCAACAAGAGCCATGCCGCAGCGTACGCCTACGTGGCTTACCAGACGGCATACCTCAAGGCTCATTACGGTGCAGAATACATGGCTGCATCGATGACCTCAAAAATGGGCAAGACCGAAGATATCGTGACGATTATTCAGGAAAGCAAGCGCCTCGGAATCAAGGTGCTGACTCCCGATATCAATACGTCGTACGGCGTGTTTACGGCGAATCCGGAAGGGCAGATTTTGTACGGGCTCGCGGGTATCCGCAACGTGGGCCTTGCCGTTGTCGAAGACGTTGTTGCCGAACGTGAAAAGCGCGGCCCCTACAAGGACATATTTGATTTTTGCAAGCGTGTCGCGGAATACCAGGGTTCGTTCAGCGAAAAGCATCCGCCTTTGAGCAAGAAGGTGCTGGAATGCCTTATCATGGCGGGTGCACTTGATTCGTTGCCGGGTAGCCGTGCTGCGTTAATGGCTACCGTTGACCGTGCCATCGAAGTGGCCGCCAAGCATCAGGAAGACAAGTCGATGGGGCAGATGTCCTTGTTTGACTTGGGGGGCGCTGGCGGTGCGGGATTGGAAAATACTGCAGAAGTCCTTGAAGAAGCGGAACCTTGGGGCGATATGGAAATGCTCGACAAGGAACGCAATGTGCTGGGCATGTGCCTCTCGGGGCATCCGCTGGATGAATTCCGCCCCGAACTGAAGGGATTTACGACTGTTTCGCTGAATTACGATGACCTGCGGAAAAAGGTCGGGTCGCGCGTTGCGGTCGGCGGCGTTGTCACGCAGATGCGCTCTATCGAGACAAAACGTGGCGATACGATTGGAATCGGCATGATGTGTGATTTCCATGGGGATGTGGAACTCTTCTTCAAGAAAGATGACTGGGAACGTTTCCGCGACAAGATTTCCGAAGGCGATCGCATTTTGGTGAAGGGTGAACTTGAATTCAAGCGTGACAAGGAGCGCAAGCCTACCGAGGAACTGCAGATTACTGTGGAAGAGGCGATTCAGTTCGACACCGTGCGCAAAAGCATGGTAAATTTTGTCCATATAAGCATGGAATCCGGAATGATAACGGAGGAATTCCTCCAGAAATTGGAAGAAGGCCTGGCCGGTTTTGAAGTCTTTGAAGAAACAGAGCACGGGTGCCGCCTGGTATGCCATGTGGAAACGCCATCGGGTTTTGAACACATAATAAAGTTGAACAAGTACAAGGTCTACTATACGGTGGAACTGCTGAATTGGCTCCGCCAAGATATGGGACTCACGAAGATTTGGGCATCTCCGAAAGAGAATCGGTAAAATGCAGGCCAGACCGTTCGTTCTCTTTTGCGCAGGTGAAGATTCCGGCGACGTACTGGGCGAAACCCTTGTCCGCCCCGCAGTAGAAAGCGGAATGAACGTTCTTGGAGTAGGTGGCCCGCGCATGCAGCGTGCGGGCCTTGTGCCGGTAGGGGACTACGAAACCTTGCCCGTATCGGGTTTCGGCGACGTGCTCCCGCGGGTCTTTCGCCTGAAGAAAATATTCTCGCATTTGGAATCGCTCCTGCGGGAAGATTCCTGCGTAGCGCTGGTCTGCATTGATTATCCCGGGTTCAACATGAAGTTGTGCCGCAGGGCACTCGCTTTAAAAAAGCCGGTTCTGTATGTGGCGCCCCCGCAGGTCTGGGCCTGGAAAAAGCACCGCGCCCGCCGCTTGAGGGGCGCGAAACTGGCGGTGCTCTTTAATTTTGAACGGCGTGTTTATGAATCCCTCGGGCTGGGTGCCGAGATTCTGGAGCACCCCTTCTTGCGGGCGGTGGGCGCGCGTGCAATCGGCCCGAATTCGCGTGCAACCAGCCCGAATTCGCGGGCAATCGGCCCGGACGCGCGCGAAACCCGCCCGAACCAAGACGTAGTCGTATTGCCCGGTAGCCGCGAGTCGCAGGCTCTCCGCAACTTGCCCTTCTTTATGGAGGTCGTATCGCGGGTACACGCGCTTCACCCCGAAAGGAACTTCGTGCTTGTCGCATCCCGCGAATCGCTCAAAATGCAGTTTGAACGAGCAGTGGCAAAATTGTCCCCTGCAGGGAGTGTCCCTGCCTGGTTGCGCATTGATGTTGCCCCGCAAGAAGCCCGCGAACGTGCCGCCTTTTACGCCCGCCATGCGGCTGCGCTCTGCATGCCGGGCTCTGCCACGCTGGAACTTGCGCTTTCGGGCGTACCGCTCGTAGTTGCCGATGTGCTTGACCCGCTCACGTATTTCATCGGGAAACATTTCGTGAAGACGGATTATTTTGCCCTACCGAACGTGCTGCTCGGGCGTTCCGCATATCCGGAATATTTTTTCACGCGGGGTGCATCCCGCAAAAAAGATAGTGCCGAACGTGTTGCGGAAACTCTCCGGAATGCACTCGAAAATCCGCCACGCTCGATGGTTGCAGACCTGGTAAAGACCTTCGCCGCTTCAACGAGCGCCGAATCGTTAATGACGGAATTTCTTTGCGAGTTCGTCGAGCGTGATACGCATTAGCGTAGGAGCGCCGTAAGGCGACTTCAGCGGATTTTCGGTCGCCATCAGTTGGCCTACAAGCATCGCCATTTCTTCGGGCTTGAGTTTGTCGCCCGCCTGGTACGCGTTCGTCTTGGACCAGGCCTTCGCAAGCGTATCCTGTACCACCGAAGCGTCGCCCTTGTCGCCGCTTTCGGCGCAACTGTCCAGGAATTCGTGAACCGCCTTTACGGCTCTAGATAACTTGAGTGCGCTCGGGATTGCTCGAATCTGGAAGGTGTCACCGCCGAAGGGCTCTACGAAGAATCCCAACTTGCGCAATTGCTCGTCGACGCTGGCAAAGATTTGCTTTTCGATCTTGCTGAATTCAATCAGTTCGGGGAAAAGCAGTTCCTGGCAATCAAGGTCTGCGCCCTTTTGTAGAATATTAAGCGCCTTCTCGTACAAGATGCGCGAGTGCGCCGCATGCTGGTCTATAATCAGCAGGCCTTCCGCGTCTTCGCCCGCAATGTAGGTGTCCGCAATCTGGAACAGGGTAGGAGCCTTCCACGGTTGCGGTTCCGGCTCTGGAACGGGGACGTTCCCTTCACTCGGTTCTAGCGAAATGATTTTCCCCGCCTCGGGTTGCGAGAACAGGTCCTGCACGTCATCCGAAACATCGTAGCGGGTTGCCTTGCGGGTCTCCTGTATGCCTTGCTTGTAATTCGGAGCGACTGGCTTGTAGAGGGGTTGCGCGAACGAATTGTCCGGCAAATTTTGTGTATCGCCCGCCGAACTGGGAGGCGTGGTTGCGCTTACGTTGTTTGTACTTTGGGTGTTGAATTCTCCGCTTAGGTCAATAAACGGGGAATTTGCTTCCAGGTCCTTCTGGAACGTATCGCGAATGGCGTGGTTCACCACCAGGAATACGAGGTTCTGGTTCGCGAATCGCACTTCGCGCTTTGCCGGGTGGACGTTCACGTCGAATTCGGTATCGGGCATGTCGAGGAACAAGACCGTTACCGGCTTGCACTGCGCCCCGTAGGGCTCGTACGCCTGCGAGACCGCTTTCCCTATCATCTTGTTTTCAATCGGGCGGTTTCGCATGAACAAAAATTGGTGGTGACGTTTCCCCTTCGTTTCGGTCGTGGGGGAGATGTATCCCGTAACATGGATGCCCGCCTCGGTATAGTCGACCGGCAATAGGCTCTTTGCTATCCCGGAGCCTATTGCTTCGGCGAGTCTCGAACGCAGTTCACCGGGAACGCCTATGAACACGCTTTTTTCGCCCACCTTGTAATCGAAGCGAATCTCGGGGTGTGAGATGGCTGTTTTTATGATTACATCGAGAATCTTCGTTCCCTCGGAGGTTTCGCTCCCGAGGAAGCTCCGGCGCACAGGCGTATTGAAAAACAGGTCTTCGATAAGGAATGTGGTGCCATGGCCTGCGGCGTAGGGTTCTTCGCTTTCGACTTGCCCGCCCTTGAGTATAAGCCTTCCTCCGTCGCCGTCTTCGGTAGAGGTCGAAATGGTCATTTTCGAGATGGCGGCAATTGATGCGACGGCTTCCCCGCGGAATCCATTTGTTTGCAGGTGGAACAGGTCGTCTGCCGTATACAGTTTGGAAGTCGTGTGCCTCAGGTAGCACAGGTCAAGGTCTTTCTTGCCCATGCCTTTGCCGTTATCTACAACGAGAATCTTCTTTTTGCCGCCTTCTTCGATTTGCACCTGTATACGGGTGGCCCCTGCGTCGATGGAATTCTCTATAAGTTCCTTTACAGCCGACGCCGGACGCTCAATAACTTCGCCCGCAGCGATTTTATTGATTATTTCATCCGGTAAAAGGTGTATTTCAGCGGTTTTCATGGCACAAATATAGCCAAAACCTATATATAGTGCTTGTTTTTTTGTTAAATTGTCATTGGATTCCGGTTAGGGGGTCTAACAAAAAGCGAGGTTAGAATAGTGATTTCGAATTTCTTCATGCAACTGATTCATATTGAACTGTTGACTTCATATTCTGTGAAGGATTTGCTCACGCTTATGCGACGTGACCCGAGGTTCGATGTCAAGTTGGTGAACGACTTGTTTTTTGAAGGCTCCCTTATCGATGAGAATTCGCACCGCTTTATTGCCGATAATATCGTTTCGTGGCTGTATGAGCGTGGCGAAAACCCGGATGAGTTTATTGAACGTATCGTAAAGCGCTGTGCTGATTTTGAGGCAGTCCCTGCCCGTAGCGTGTTGCGTACCTACCTGCCGTTCGTATCGCAGTTCTACCAGACCCAGGACGTCCGTGCGCTTTGCCTGGAAACTATTCCGAAGCGCTACCCGTTCCTCACGCACGCCTCTATTCTCAGGGATTCGACCGAAAACGACATGAGGAATATGTTCCTCGCCTTCCGGTTTGAAACTCCGGGTGCGCTAGTCTCGAACCCCATGCGCTGGATTCTCGGCATGTTCCGTGTAGGCCCGCTCCTCCTGAACACGCCTGCATACGAATACATGGAATACGAGGCTACCCAGACTTCGTTTATCGAGGCCCTTGAAGGCCGCGTCGAAGCAGAAATGAAGGATGGCAACGTCTACATTGGAGACAAACTTGTGGGTCGGACCGCCACCTTCGGTGAGTGCCTCGACAAGCTTGGATTTGAGTGGGAAAATACGCCTGAACGCGATGTGGGCTGTGTGCTCGCCCTTGAAGACCTGCGTGACGAAAAGACGAATTCCGTACTGCTCCGTAAGGGCTGCTACTATGGTACGCCGAGCAACATCCTCGATGTGCGGTTCAAGGCGAACGTGATTACCTCGGAACCGTTCCTCAAGTTGATGAGCTCTGTGGTGAAGCAGGAATTTGATGCCTGGAAGCCGGTGCAGAAGACCCAGGAACAGCTGCTTGGAGCCATGAACGATTCCGTGGAAGTGGTTTACTACAAGAGCGACGACTCTATCTCGGTGAACCGCAAGCACCTGATGCGCAATGTGCCCGCGAGGATCCTGCGCAACTTGCTCCGCGAATACACCGCAACCGGCCGCGAAGAATACGAAAACCGTGAATTCAAGCGCGACCCGTCGATTTGCATGGACCCGCTCCGCCCGAACTTCGAAAGCCGCCTGAACCGCGTGATTGCGCACATCAACGGCACCGACGAGAAGGACGGCAACAGCGAAGGCGTCAAGAAATACTTCGAAATTGAACGCCACCGCCGTGGTGGGTTCAGGTTCCTCCCGAAGTGCAAGATTGTGTTCCGCGAAGAATAATTTTACAAAAAAGTTTTGAAATCGCGCTGAACTTTAGTTATATTTGTAAACGTTGGGATGGTTGAAAGGTAAATCCTATCTATTTCCATCATAGCTCCCCTCCTGATGGGATTAAGGTTCCGGATGCCGCTCAATATTTTCTCCTTCTTAGGAAAGGGCCCCTCACGGGGCTCTTTCTTTGATTTTACAAAAATGGATTAGGAGTAAGTGGTTGCAGTGATTTGCCCAAAATGTAATCAAAAATACGAAGATGATATGCCTCGCTGCCTGTGGTGTGACGCAGTAAACCCCAGTTATAGTATGAATAAGATTAAGTCGCAAATTAATGAGGACTTGAAAACGGATGCTTTGGAAAAAGATGTAGAAACGTCTAAAGGAACAATTGTTTTTTGGCTTGCTACTTTAGGTGGAGAATGTGGATTGCATCTTTTTATGACGGGGTACTATTTAAGAGGTCTCGCCTATCTTCTTTTTGGAAGTTTTACTTATTCACTTCTATGTGGATTCTTTGGTATGTTTGTTTTTCCCTTTTATTTTTATTTTGTTGCACCTGCTGCGGTTGTGACAATTAGATTTCTATGCTTTTGTGATTTGTGGAGTATTTGTCATGGGAAATTTTTTAACAAGAGAAAGAAAAATGTGTTCAGCGCAGCCAAATGGATGAATGTGTTGCTCCCTGTTGTTGGCTGTTTTTACCTGCTAATTTCAGGGTTAGAGTGCTTAAATCAATTTGCGAATTATTCAATAATTGGTCAAAAAAGGTTGGAATCTGTTTTGCAAGCATATGTTGATTGTCAAGAAAAATATTTTATGCAGAATAATAAAATAGGGACTGTTGATGAGATAGACTTTGATTCGATCGTTGATATAAATACCAACTATTTCACGTATAAAGAAATCAAAAACGGGATTGAAATTGAGAATCTTACATCGTACGGATCATGTCAAAATCATTCTAAATGGAGGATTACAGCTGAATTTGAAAAAAAATTGAATTGGAAAATTGATTTGCCAGAAGAAAAATTTTGCAAAAAAAATTTTCCTAGAATAAGTGAATATAAGGAGAAAATTGAGAATTTTTGGGTAGTGTCAAGGGTTTTTCGCAAAAATAGTTTGTTCCAACATCAGATTTAGGCTACATTTCCTTTCTTTCCGTGTTTTTCCAGTTCACGTTTCAGTTCGTTTTCCTTTTCCTGCTCGTATAGGTGTTTCATGTTCAGGTACCTCTTGGTGCCCCATTCCTTCGAAGCGACATGCCTTAGCCTTGCGCAGACAAGCATAAGGGCCGATTCCCCGTCCGGGAAGCAGCCGACAACACGAGTCCTTCTGCGTATCTCGCGATTCAGCCGTTCGAGGATGTTGTTCGTCCGGATATTGCGCCAGTGCTGGCTGGGGAACTCCAGGTACGTCAGCGTTTCGCCAACTCCCTTCGCGTACATGTCCGCGGCCGAGTTCAGTTTCATCTCGCGCAACTTGCGTTCAACATCCTTGATCTTGGCTAGCGTGGCCTCGCGGTCCTCCTGGGCGTAGGTGGCCTTGAGGAGGGCGGCCACTGCGGCGAACTTGTTGCGGGGCACCTTCGTGAACACGTTCCTGAAGAAGTGAACCGTACAGCGCTGCCATTTGACATCCGGGAAGACCTCCGATGCGGATTCCAGGAAGCCCAGGTGCTTGTCCGAGGTGAACAGGCGCACCCCCTTCAGGCCGCGTTTCTTCAGGCTTAGCAGGAACGATTTCCAGCATTCCTTGCTCTCGCTCGCACCTTCCGCCGCACCGAGGATTTCGCGGTAGCCGTCGCCGTTCACGCCTATGGCCACAAGCACCGACACGCTGGTCATTTCGCCTCCCCAGCTGCGCTTCAGGTAGATGCCGTCCACGAACACGTAGGGGTATTCGCCGGAGAGTGGTCTGTTGCGCCACTCCTCGATCTTGCCGTACACCTTCTGGCTCAGGTTGCTGACCGTTGAGGCGCTTACGCGGGAGCCCCACAGGAGTTCGGTGACGTCCTCTACGCGGCGAACGGATACGCCCGCAAGGTACATCTCGATGAGCGATTCCTCCACGGACGATTCCCTGCGCCGGTAGCGCTCTATGATGGCCGTCTCGAACGGGGCCAGGCGCAGTTTTGGTACGGCGATGTCGAGCTCTCCCGCGCCCGTGAGGAGTTTCCTGTGGTAGTGGCCGCTGCGGTAGTTCCTGCGGCCTTCGGAGCGTTCGTGCTTCTCGGCATTGCAGAGGTCTGCCGCCTCCTCGTCTAGCATGGCGTTGAGCGTGTCCTCGACTGTGCCACGGATGAGCGTTTTCAGGTCGTCCTTGAGGCCGGCTTCGTCGATTTTGATTATATTTCTTTCCATAGGATGGTCCTTTTTTTGTGTTTGATTTGTGGTTATTTCAAATCTAAAAATTGGAACATCCTATTTTTTTACCCCCTTAGCGGAATTTGCGAAAGAAAATATACGTTACCAATTTTTGAATATTTGAGTAAAATGCTCCCCATTTGTCGGTTGAACTAATGTAAAACCACTTTGTTTCATAGGCAAAAAAATAGCCCGCAGCGATGCGGGCTATAAACGTTTTATACCGACAATTATTTGTTGATGGCGGCCAGGAACGCGTCCTTCTTTTCTTGCAGGAATTCCTTGCTGTTGTACTTGCGGATGCGGCGCAGAGCCTGGTCACGCAGCTGGCGTACGCGTTCGTGCGAGATGTTCATGGACTCGCCGACTTCACGCAACGTCTGCGGGGCTTCCTGGTTGATACCGAAGATGCCGGTGATGACCTTTGCTTCGCGTTCGGGCAGCTGTTCCATCAAGTCGCGAGCGAGCATTTCGACGCTCTGGATTTCGGAATCGGCTTCCGGGTTCGATGCGCCGGTATCGGGCAACACTTCGGCGTACGTCGCCTTGGAGTCTGCCTTCAGCGGGCTATCGAAGGAAACGCCGCGCTGGCCAATCTGAATGAGCTCACGGATTTCTTCGTTGATTTCCTTACCGCGGGACTGCTCGTGCAAAGCCTTGCGCACGCGAAGGTGCTGGTTTGCCGGCAGGCGGATGAGGTTACCCTGCTCGTTGATGGCACGGGTAATGTAAGCCTTGATCCACCACACGCCGTAACTGATGAACTTGAGACCGCGGGTGTGTTCGAACGACTCGATGGCGCGCACGAGGCCCATGGCGCCTTCGCTCACCAGGTCCGGGAGCGGAATGGGGCAGCCGCGGTACTGGATGGCGACCTTCAGCACGAAACGCATGTTCGCGGAGATAAGTTTCTTGCGGGCTATCTTGTCACCTTCTTTTGCTTTCTGGAAAAGAATCTGCTCTTCTTCACGGGAAAGGGGAGCGGTCCTTCTAATATCTTCAAGGTAACGCTTGAGTGTGGTATCGGTGGAATCTATATGCATTTTATTTCCTTGCCCCTTAAATATCGCTTTTTTTATTAGCAAGTAACGTGCCAAAAGTGTAAAATTTTCGTGGGTTTTCAAAAAAATGTTTATTTGGCGCGAAAAAGACGGTTTAGGGACCTGTTTTTGACTATTTCTTGTCTTGTTTTCTAGAATTTAGTTACAAAATGTAACAAATGTCACGAATTTTGTAAATAGGGACAGCGGTAAATAGAGCAGAATCTATCTCATACAATACTCTCCTTCTGTTCTATTTTCGTATATTTTGCCCGTTATGTCAATTAAAGAACCCGATCAATCTGTATGGAACCGTTTTTGGCAGCGTAAAAACGACATGGACAAGGTGTATCCCTCGTCTCCGTCGGTGCTGAATGCTATTAAGAAGAACTTTAAGCTCCAGGGGCTAAAAATCCTGGAGGTGGGTGCGGGTACGGGTCGAGACAGTGCGGAACTTGCGAAGCTGGGGGCGGATGTCTACGTTCTCGACTTTGCCGAAAACAGCCTCAAGATTGTCGATGCGCTCCGTGCGCGTGAAAACCTTTACGATAACTTGAAACTCGTCCGTGGCGATGCGTTCAAGGCGCCCTTCCCGGATTGCACTTTTGACTTGGTGTTCCATCAGGGTTTGGCGGAGCACTTCAAGGATTCGCTCCCGCTCATCAAGGAGAACTACCGCATCTTGAAGCATGGTGGGTGCTGCCTCTGCGATGTGCCGCAGACGGTTCACCCCTACACGGTCATCAAGCATATCTTGATTGCGATGGACAAGTGGTTCGCCGGCTGGGAAAAGCAGTTTACCATGGGACAGTTGAAAAAGCTCATGGTCGATGCCGGGTTCAAGTGCGAATATGCCTACGGCGACTGGATGCGCCCGAACCTGTTCTACCGCATGCTTCGCGAACTCGGGTTCAAGCTCGGGGTGGAACTCCCGAAGTACCCGCTCAACGGCACCGCGTACCAGAAGGCGAAGGATGCTATCCTTGATGCGCTGAAGTCTGTGCCGGTCATGCACTACACGCAGCTCTCTATTGGAGTCATTGGCCGCAAACCCTAATTTATGGCGCTCAACCCTAAAATAAAGTCGGCGCTCGTTTTTGCGCTCAAGCTCACGGTGACGCTTGTCCCTGCGTACTTTGTGTACCGGAACATCGTCGGTTCGCCGGATTGGGACAGCGGTGACTTGTACCGGTTGTTCTCGGCCAAGAGCGTTCTGCCGTTCGTGGTGGCGCTGGTGTGCCTTGCGGTTTCGAACTTCACGGCGTGCCTGCAGTGGAAACTTTTGCTCGAACGTCAGGGCGTTCACCTGGGCTATGCCCGCCTGCTCAAGCTCTACTACGTGGGCTTGTTCTTTAACAATTTTATGCCGGGGAATGTTGGCGGCGACGTGAAAAAGGTCTACGATATCCGCATGCAGGGTGGGCAAGATACGGTAGGCGCGGGCCTTACGGCGACATTCTTTGATAGGTTGTTCGGATTGTTCTTTGTGACGTTGTTCGCGCTTGCGATGGGGGCGCTGTTCTTTGTGCACGACGATGCGCAACGAGCCTTCGTGTGGCCGTCCATCTGGATTTTCCTCGGGTTCTGCGCCATGTTTGCGGGCCTTTGCAGCAAGCGGCTCGGGCGCATTGCGACCAACCTCATGTCGCGCTTTTTGCCCAAGAGCGTGGGTGAGAGGCTGGTGCGCATGTTCGAGAGGTTTCGGCATTTCCGTTCGGTAAAGCTTTGGGCGCAGATTTCGGCGTTGTCTTTTGCGACGCAGTCGCTTCGCATTCTGGTGCATTTCTTTTGCGGTATCGCCGTGGGCGTGGAACTTTCGGTTTCGTGGTATTTCTACTACATTCCGCTGGTAGCCATCGTGAGCGCTCTCCCGATATCGATTGGCGGGTTCGGCCCGCGTGAACTCCTGGCGCAGTCCCTGTTTGCCCGTGCCGGAGTGGCGAGTCTTGAATCGGTTGTTATCCAGTTGCTTGCATATTTCGTGAGCCTGGTCTTGAGTTTATTTGGCGCGTTCGTGTTCCTGTTGGGAGGAAACGCGAATAGTGCAGGCTGTCAGGACAAACAATCCTGATTTGATTTAGGTAGGGTGCAGGGGAAATAGCACCCAATCCATCGAGGTAATTATGGATGCCGAAGGCATCTTGCGTGGCCTGAATGCAGACCAGCGCGCGGCCGTATTGCACGACCACGAAAAAAATGCACAACTTTTGATACTTGCGGGGGCGGGCTCGGGCAAGACTTCCGTGCTTACCAAGCGAATCCAGTACCGCATTGCGATGGGCGTGAATCCGGAAAATATCCTGGCGCTCACGTTTACCGCGAAGGCCGCTTCTGAAATGCGGGAACGCGTGCAGAAACTTTTCCCGGGGGCGCCTGTACGGCTGTGTACGTTCCATTCGCTTGCTCTCTACATGCTCAAGCAAAACATCGGGGGTAAGTTCGCCTACGAGATGGTGGGGCTTAAGAAACCTCCCGTACCGCAGGATAGCCCCGCGGAAGACTTTGTGGAAAACCTGGTGCGGCAGAAAATCCCGGCGAAGGAACTCGACCGGGAGCGCCTCTTTGACGATGCGTTCCCGTCGTCGCTCAGTTCTAGGCTCGACAAACTGCGCGTCTCCGTACTCGAAACCGGGCAGGTCGTATTCGAGGACCTCATTTACCTTGCGATTCGCCTGCTTGAAAATCATGAAGAGGCCCGTGCATATTTCCACAGGCAGTGGACCGAAATCCTTGTCGACGAATACCAGGACATAAACCCCTCGCAGTACCGCATGGTGAAGGCGCTCCTGGGTGACAGGAAAAGCCTGTTCGTGGTGGGCGACGACGACCAGGCGATATACGGGTTCCGCGGCGCGGATATCGGGAACATCAATCGCTTTTGCGACGACTTCAAGGAGAGTACCTTGATTCGCCTGGAGTGGAACTACCGCTCGACCTCGAACATATTGCACCTTGCGAACGCGATATTCGAGAACAAGCCTCTCCGGCTGCGGAAGGTCTTGCGCGCGGGCAACCCGAACGGCTCGGGCGGAAATCCGCTGTTCAGGGAAAACCGTGAACCCGAGGTGTGGGTGTCGGAAAACCCCATCGAGGAAATGATGAAGATTATCTGCAAAATCAAGGAACTGCGTGAAGCGTACGATCTCGCTTGGAAAAACTTCGCGATTCTCGTGCGTTATAACCGTCAGCGTGCCTATTACGAGGAAGTTCTGCGCGATGCGGAACTCCCGGTGGCGGGGGACGAAACCAGCGATGGGGAGGAGGTGGAAGACGGTATCCATATAGAGACAGTTCATGCATCCAAGGGGTTGCAGTACGCCGTGGTGTTCTACGCGGGCATTGCCGAAGGGCTTACTCCGGGGGAATGTACTGGCAGTGCAAAACAGCGCAAAAAGCAGTTGGACGAAGAACGCAGGCTCTATTATGTGGGCGTTACCCGTGCCGAAGCATACCTGATTTTGTTATATTGCAAACAGCGGTTTTGGAAGGGCAGACTCCGTAACTACAGAAAGTCCCGGTTCCTGCCCCGAAAAGACACCCTTATTCCGGAATTGAAAATGCCTGTTATTTTGTTCAAAATATATGTTGTCGTTGTGGTGCTTTCGTACATGTTTATCCACATTCTGGCTCTGCCGTTCGTGCGCATTGCCCATAGGGGGCAGATGGGCCTCTGGATAGACAAGAAAATCCAGAGCTTCGGCAGGTTCTGCATGAAGGTGCTCCGCATTGACCTTTCCATCGAGGACCAGGCAATCCTTTCGAAGGTGGACTGGACCCGCCCTGTCTTTGTGATGGGAAACCACAATTCGTATGCGGATATCCCGATTATCTTCCTCGCGATTGAACGCACTATCGGTTTTATCGCGAAGACGGAACTGCACATGATTCCCTTCCTCAACTTCTGGATGAAGGAAATCGGCTGCGTGTTCGTGAACCGCGAGAAGGGTGGCGGTGCTGCGCTTATCCGCGAGGCTATGGCACATGGCCGTGCCCCGAGGCTCTTTATATTCCCCGAAGGAACGCGTGGCAAGGACGAAAATATGGTGCCGTTCAAGAGCGGCGGCTTCAGGCTGGCGCTCGAGGCGGAAGCGACGATTTTGCCTGTGTTTATCAAGGGCTCCGGATTTGCGTGGGAACACCGCAAGGATGCAAAGCGCAAGAAGGTTTCGGTGAAGGTGCTCGAGCCGCTCGACGTGAAGGCGATGCTTGCCGAAAACGCGAAACTTGATGCCCGCAAGGACTTGATGCGCATTGTTCGCGAACGGATGGAAGCGGCGGTATGATAGGTGTTTTCGATTCGGGATTTGGCGGGCTTACCATACTCCGCGACCTGAAGAAGGCCTTGCCGGATTATGACTTTCTGTACCTGGGCGATAACGCGCGGGCGCCTTACGGGTCGCGCAGTTTCGAGACGATTTACCGCTATACGCTGGAATCGGTCCGCACGCTCTTTGCCCGCGGTTGCCCGCTGGTGATACTTGCCTGCAATACGGCGTCGGCGCGGGCGCTCCGGAGCATCCAGCAGCAGGTGCTGCCGTTCGAGTTCCCGGACAGGCGGGTGCTGGGCATTATTAGGCCCACGACCGAAGAGATTGGCAAGTTCAGCAAGACGGGCCACATCGGGATTTTTGCTACCGCGGGTACGGTTTCCTCGAACAGTTACGGGATAGAGATAAGCCACTTCTTCCCGGACATGAAGGTGACACAGCATGCCTGCCCCATGTGGGTGCCGCTGGTGGAATGCGGGGAGGCAGGTACCGAGGGGGCGGCCTTCTTCGTGAAGAAGGATGTCGACGCCCTGCTGGCACAGGACCCCGAAATCGATACGGTGCTTTTGGCCTGCACGCACTACCCGCTTTTGGAACGAGAAATTCGAGCCGCACTGCCACCGCAGGTTCGGCTCGTTTTCCAGGGCGATATCGTCGCGGGCAAGACGCTTGACTACCTCAGGCGCCATCCGGAGATGGAATCCAGGCTCACGAAGGGCGGAAAAACGACGTATCTGACCTCGGATACTGCCGAATTTTTCGAAAAAGGGGCGTTTTTGTTCGGAATTGACAGAATTTCGGCAGAATCAGTAGTCCTGTAACTTATAAAAATGTACATTGCAAATGTAACTAACGAACCTATTTAGGTCCGCTTGTGTTTTTTTATCATAGTGAGTAGTAACATGCCGAAGACACAGATCAATCTCGAAGGTTGGCAGGACTACCGTGGCAATGCCGCCGGAAGCCTGCTTTACGTGGAAACCAGCCGTCAGTCCGAAATGCCGGTGCGCGACCAGCTCAACGAAAATGAAAAGGGTTTTCTTTACGAGCCGAACTACGAAACCAGCACTTATGGCCTCATGAGCTGCTACAATGTGAAGAACATCAACGCCATTGTGAGTGCCAAGAGCCGCTACATCCTTTTCGGCACCCGCTACGAAGGCCTTAGCGATTCCGAAAAGCGCAACAAGTACCTCATTATGGGTTACATGCGCATCGACAAGATCAAGGACGTGCGTACCCGCCATATCCAGCGCTTCATGTCTAACCCGGAACTTCAGGAACCGGAATGCATGCAGAAGGAACACAACTGGGCTGTCTACGGCCCGATGCATTTCGTCTCGATGGACGATTCCTTCCTCGTGACCGACGAGATTCTCAAGGAATGGGGCTACAAGGGCCATGCGAGCCGCCAGCTCAAGGCCGTGTTCCAGAAGGAACACCTGGACCAGATTCTCTCGTTCCTGGATTCTAAGGAAGACAAGATTGACGAATATATCGCCATCGTCGACGAATTCAAGGAAGCCCTCGAAGAAGGGTAATTGCGTCACTGATGCATCAAAAACACCGGCTTTTAAGCCGGTGTTTTCGTATTTATAATGTTTGCTACAAGCGACGCTTTGCACGCTCACACAATCACTTCGTTCCAGTGTTCGCTTTGCGAAACGCCGCTCTACGCAAAAAAAACGGAGTGTGCTTGAGTTTGAGATGTTTGTTGCCGGCGTGTGAAAAAAAGCCGGAACTACAAAAGCCCATGCGACTGTTAGTCACTATGGGCTTTTATGAAATGCTGGGTGGGGGTTAAACTACAGGCTTGCTGCTTCTACTTTCTCACGATTTTTACGGTCGTGGCCTTCGTCTTCACGATATACATGCCCTTCTTGAGGTCGAGGCGGAGAGTTCCATCCGCGTTCAGGGCCTGACCCTTGATCCCGCTCCAGAGGAGGTTGCCGTTCATGTCGAACACCTTCGCTTCCTTGTTCAGGTCGCTTGCGGCGAAGTTCGTGCGCATACCCTTGATGGCGGAACTGCCTCCACATCCGGTAGCCACAATCTTTGCAATGTAGATGCCGGCGTTGTCGCTGTTGAACGAGAGCTGCGTGGAGCCGAAGGGGGCTCCGGTCGAGTCAATTTCGTTTGCGAGCGGGACGGATACTTCGGCCCAGGAACCCGCGGGGGCGGAGTTTCCGTACTGGTAGTTGCTCCAGGTGCTGCCGCCCGCGCCGCCGATGTTCACGGAGGCGTCTTCGGCGTCGATGCTACGCATGGTGAACACGAGGTCCGTGCACTTGGTAAGCGGTTCCTTCACTGCTGCTGCATCGGGAATGGTGAAGAGGGCGTGCTGGTAGCCGCAGTCATCCTGCGCGCAGCCTGCGAGCGGAACCTTCACGTACTTGGAAATTCCGTCGAGCGCGGTCGTCTCGAAGGTGACCTTGCCGAGGGTCTCGTCGCTCTTCCAACCCGCTGCGGAAGTTTCGTTCGCGTAGTCCACAATCACGAGAGAATCACCGAAGTTTTGGTTGGGGTCAATGTACGGGTCGTCGATGGGGGAGTCTTCGCACTGGAGCGCTGCCGTGTTGCTCGTGGTGAATACGACCGTGGTGATGGACTTTGCAGGGGCGTCGATGATGGCGCCTGCGGTGACGGTCTTGCTCTTTTCGCCGCTTTCGGTAGACTGCACGGCGTAAACCGGGTTGTAGCCGTTCACGGAGAAGTTCAGGTTCTGTGCGGAACCCTTGTTGATGGCGATGACGGAGATGGAATCGCAGTCGGCGCTACGGAAGGCGACTGCATAGATGTCGCTACCGTCGGCGGTGCTGCTCACGACGCGCCAGCCCGGGTTCACGAACTTCGAGTAGTGGCGCATGGCGTGGTATTCGGGGTTGATGTAGAGCTTTGCCTCGGTGCAGCTGCTCCAGCCTTCGCCCGGGCAAACGCCGATGAGCTGGCCGTTCTGTTCACCCCAGAAGAGTTCCCAGGCGATGTAGGCGTTCAGCTTGCCGCTCGTAAAGCCGACCTGCATAATATGGGCGAGGCCGAGCATGTCCTGCTCGCGCACGGCGTTTTCCATAGTGCAGAATTCCGTCATGATGATAGGCTTGTTGTCGCTGCCATAGTTCTTGCCGATAGCGGTCATCGCCTTGCGGAAGTTCTCCGGGTTCAGGTAGTTGGTTCCGGAGTTGTCGTTGCCGTCACCCGCATGGTACAGGTGGTAGGCGTAACCGTCGAGGTTCTTGTCGTCGAGCGCCTTTGCGTACTTTTCGAAGTTGCTGTAGCCGATGCCGAGCGGTTCGGGGCCGATAATCTTCGGCGGGTTCGCAAGCGTGCTGATGGAATCGCGAACCGCCTGGAGAGCCTGCTTGTAACCGGCGATTTCGCTTGTCTCGCTAGGTTCGAACAGTGTCTCTTCGTAGTCGGCTTCCATGTCGGGTTCATTCTGCAGGCTGATGTAGTCCGGAGTGATGCCCGCGGCGGCGTATGCCTGCAGGCTCTTTTTCCACCAGCCGGCGAATTCGCTGTAGACGAACTTGCCGTACGGGTCGCTGCTCGAAGTCTTGAGCGTGTTTTCGCTTTTGGAATGCTTCTGCCCGTTATCGCTTCCGTTCACGCTGCCGCTCGGTTTGAGGTTGCCCGGTGCAGACCAGCTGGACATCTCGATCTTGAGGCGGTTGCCGAGGCGCTCCTTGCCGGCCTTCACGATGGCGGCATCGTCTGCAATGCTCTTGGAGTCTTCTTGCTTCCAGTTGCCGATGCGGAGCAGCGAGAGGTTGAGTCCGTTAAATGCCGTGTCGTAGAAGTCCTTCTGCATCGAAGAACTCATGGCGGTAATCCAGCTTTGGTAGTAGGCTGCGCCCGCACCAAATCCGACAATCTTTTGTGCCGTGCTGGCGGGATCTACCGTGATATTTGCGGCTGTCGCAAGCGATGCCGCAGCAAGGGCGACCGAGGCCGCCGTCAGGGATTTCTTAAACATACACACATCCTTTTTTATAGTCAATAGTCATTGGTCTATGGTCATTGGCTTTTTTGTCGCGGCTAAGTCGCCTAATTATCAACTAACAACTAATAACTAATAACTAGTAACTAGTAAGCTCCTTCGCCCTTGAACACGACTTTGAACGTCTTGAGGATAAGCTTGAAATCGTCTCCGAGATTGCCGTCGCGACGGATGTAGTCGTTGTCGAGTCGCATCTGCCCTTCGAACGAGATGTTGCTTCGACCGCTTACCTGCCAAATACAGGTGAGTCCAGGGGTCACGGACAGGCGCATGCGGTGCCAGGGTTCGTATTCCGCCACCTCGGAAGGAATCGGCGGGCGCGGACCCACGATAGACATGTCGCCCTTGATAATATTGATGAGCTGAGGGAGTTCGTCAAGGCTGAACTTGCGCAGCACATGCCCGAACGGGTAAATGCGCGGGTCGTTCTTCATCTTGAACGTCTTGCCGCCAGTCTCGTTCTGGGCCATCAGTTCCTTTTTGCGCTCTTCTGCATCCACGTACATGCTTCGGAACTTGTACATGGTAAACAGTTTGCCGTTACGCCCCACGCGGGTCTGCTTGAAAATGACCGGCCCCTTGTGGTCGCTAATCTTGACTGCTGCGGCACAGAACAGGAGAATGGGGGAAAGGACTACCAGGGCTAGACTCGAACAGGTGACATCGACAAGGCGCTTGATGGCGTGCCGGTACTTAATCTTGTGCGGGTGCTGCCAGATATGGTCGAGGTTCAGGCGCTCGAGCGAGAAGAAGCTTCCGTTGGTGCTGTTGAACTTCTTGAGGGCTTCGTCCATTTCCAGGTTGTCTTTTTCCTGGAGCCCGGTGTAGATGTATGCCTGGAATATGGGGCTCTTGGGCTTGTGGCGGAGAGCCTGGATAAGGCCCGCGTCGTTCAGCTTGTGGAGGATTTCCTTGCGGATGGATTCCAGCGTGTTCATGTCGGAATTCAGGAGGATAATCCCGATACCGCTCTCGTCGGTCAGGTACCCGAGCACGTCGATGAAGCGGAGGTGCGAGAACATGGTGAGCACTCTGATGCGCCAGGTCTTTTCCACAATGCGCGAGGGGCGGCCCCAGCCAAAGAAGTCGTACTGGTGCGAGTAAACCTTGATGAACAGGAAGGGCCTGCGGGTGCGGTTCGCCCTCAGGAATTCCTCGTTGAGGCGCGTCCTGAAGAGACGTGCCGGATAGACAATGTTCTTGAGCCTTTGCTCGTTAAGAATGTCGCTTATCGCCGGATTGGATATTTCCTGTTCCATGTAAAAAAATATAGTTATTTTGTGCTCCGGATAGGGTATGGAATCCGCAAGGTGGCTGTAGGCTACTAGCGTAAAATTCTATATTGTGTCTCCGAAAAAATCAAAAAATGGAGACGCAATATGCTGCGTATTGGCTTAATTGGTACTGGAACCGTCGGTGGCGGTGTCATTCAGATTCTGGAACAGAAAATTGCCGAGTACAAGGAAAAGCTCGGTGTCGAACTCGAACTCGCCTGCATCTGCGCGAAGTCCGAGGAAGAAGTTGCCCCGTACAAGGCGAAGGG
>NZ_FRCW01000017.1 GCF_900143055.1 Fibrobacter sp. UWR3
ATGTTCGTGGCCATGCCGCTTTCCGGCATCGGGATGCCGAGCTGGTCCATCATCTTGCGGAACAGGTCGCGGTCTTCGGCGATATCGATGGAGTCAATGCTCGTACCGAGAATCTTGACGCCTTCATCGCTCAAGGCGCGGGCGATGTTCAGCGGAGTCTGGCCACCGAACTGCACGATAACGCCGGCCGGCTTTTGACGCCTACGGCGTCCGCCGCTACGCCTCGGTCATAAAAATATGCAAGCATATTTTTGCGACACTCGGCTTGCAGGCTTTTCCTTGTGGTAAATCTGGAGAACGTTGCCTAATCATTTGGGCGTTCCCGCACATATATGTGCGGTCGGGCTATATTTTAGGGGCGACCACCTTCGCTTCGCTCGTTACTCGCCTCCTAAAACGAAGCCTTGCTCCCGAAAACATCAAGAAAGAACTGCCCGCAAGTCTTCGCCCCAAGGGGTCACTATCCCTAACGCGAATGCAGAAGGCTCTGTCCAGCCAATCCGTACTTTTCGGTCAAAACTGCGAAAACGCTGCAAAAAAGGTTCTTGGCTCTGCTAGGCCAAACCGTATAGCTGCGAACCTGCTGCGACGGTCTCCTGAACCAAAACAGTCAAAATTCTGCAATTCTGTAGCGAATAAACAGCCCGGAAGGGGCTTACGAAATAAGGCTTTTTTGCTAGCCGAGGTTGGGTGTACGGGATGACCCGACGGAGCCGTATTCAAGATCACAGCCCTAAAATACAAAACAGCTCGCCTGTTTTCAATTATTTTCTTGACAAATATTACGCTAACGAAGTATATTTGGAGCATGAAGTACTACAATTGTGGCTTTTTGTTCCAGCAAATCAAGCAGCTCCAGAGCCGCATTCTGGACCGCAAGCTCTCCGAGATGAACGTGGACGCCTTCAACGGCGCCCAGGGGCGCATCCTGTATGTCCTGTGGAAAAACGACGGAGTCCCTATCAGCGAAATCGCGCGCAAGACGGGACTTTCCATGGCGACCCTCACGGGAATGCTCGACCGCATGGAAGCGGTGGACTTGTTGCACCGATTCACAGACCCAAACGACAGGCGAAAACTTGTCATAAGGCTTACCGACAAGGCCTACAGCCTCGAAAACGATTACAACGACGTATGCTCGCAAATGGACGGAATCCTGTTCGAGGGGTTCAAGGAAAAAGAAATCGAAACCTTGCAAGCCCTTTTAGAGCGGATCCTTAAGAACCTGGAATCCGCAGACGCCCAGAACTAGTTTTATACCAACCGGGCGCAAGCCCACAACCAAGGAGTCAACATGCTCTCTAACATTGCTGAATGGTCCACCAACACACTCTCTTCCGGCGGTTCCTCTTGCGGTAGCGCCTGTGGTGCAGCTAAGCCTGCCGAGCCCGAAAAGAAGCCTGCCGCCTGCGGTAGCGCCTGCGGTGCTGCAAAGCCTGCCGAACCCGAAAAGAAGCCCGCCGCATGCGGTAGTGCTTGCGGAGCTTCGAAGAAGTAATCGCGGAATGGCAGGTTACATAACCACCGACGAGCGCAAGGTGACGACCCGTCGGTTTTTCGAAATGAAGCAAAGCGGCGAGAAAATCTCGATGCTCACCTCGTACGATTACACGACGGCATCCATTGTCGATGCCGCCGGGATAGACTCCATCTTGATTGGGGATTCCGCATCGAACGTGATGGTCGGCAACATGACGACGCTCCCCATGACGGTGGACCAGATGATTTACCACGCCCGTTCCGTGGTGAATGCGGTAAAGCGGGCCCTTGTGGTGTGCGACATGCCTTTTGGCAGTTACCAGACCGGCGCCCGCGACGCCGTGGCGAATGCCGTGCGCATCATGAAGGAAAGCGGTTGTGACGCGCTGAAGATTGAAGGCGGCGTGGAAATCCTGGAGTCGGTAAAACGCATCATTGACGCGGGGATTCCCGTAATGGCGCACCTGGGGCTTACGCCGCAGAGCATTCACAAGTTCGGTTCGTACGCGGTACGCGCGAAGGATGATGCCGAAGCGGAAAAGCTCATGAGCGACGCCATTGCGATGGACAAGGCGGGCTGTTTCGGGATTACGCTCGAAAAAATTCCCGCAAAGCTTGCAAGCGAGGTGACGCGGAACGTGAAGTGCGCGACCATCGGGATTGGTGCGGGCAACGGTTGCGACGGCCAGGTTCTCGTCTACGCCGACATGATGGGACTTTCCAGGCAGAAACTCCCGAAGTTCGTCCGGCATTACGCCGACCTGGGCACCATCATGGCCGATGCCGTGGGCCGCTATGTCGCCGACGTAAAGTCCGGAAACTTCCCGAACGAGCAGGAATCGTACTAGCGTATGAACTATTTCGCATTCCAGTGGCATATCACCGATGATTGCGACCAGCGTTGCAAGCACTGCTACATCTTTGCCGAGGGGCACCCTGACCTTGTCTCGATGGACTTCGACCAGATGGAGCACGTGTTCGAAAACTGCTTGGATTTTTGCTCGCGCTTCGGGCGCCTCCCGTATTTTTACATTACCGGCGGCGACCCGATTCTACATCCGCGATTCTGGGATTTGCTTTCGCTGATGAAATCCCGCGACATACCGTTTACGCTGATGGGAAACCCGTTCCACCTGGATAAAGATGTGTGCGGAAGGCTGCGGGAACTGGGATGCGACAAGTACCAGATGAGTATCGACGGCCTCGAAAATACGCACGACTGGTTTCGTAAACCGGGCAGTTTCAAGACGACTTTCGAAAAGGTGGATTGCATCAAGGGTGCCGGCATCACGAGTGTCATCATGACAACTGTTAGCGGCACGAACATCGACGAAATTCCGGGCATCATCGATGATGTGGTTGCCGCAGGAGTCGATGTTTACGCCTTTGCGCGGTATGTCCCTACAGGTTCGGGGAAAGGCGACGAAAAAAGCGACTGGTATATCGCGCCGGAACGCTACCGGGAATTTTTGGCGGAAATCGATTCGATTTATAGACGCTACGAAGCGGAAAGTTCCTGCGTCACCTACTTCAACCGCAAGGACCACCTTTGGACCTTGTTCGAATATGAACAGGGACGCTTCCAGATTCCGTCTGACGCTAGGCCCGGCATGATTTACGGCGGCTGCAACTGCGGCAACTGTCACATCACCATCTTGCCGACGGGCGACGTTTACGCCTGCCGCCGCGTGGCGAACAGCAAGGTGGGCAACGTGTTTGTTGACAGCCTGGCCGACATGTGGCTGGGTACAAAAATGGAATCCTTCCGCGAATTTGACAAGTTCGAAAAATGTTCCCGTTGTGAACTTCTGCCTTATTGTAGGGGCTGCCCCGCCGTGGCAGCCGGTTCCAGCGAAGAAAACTTCTACGCCGCGGATCCGCAGTGCTGGAAAAAGGTCTAGGGAGAAAATGAAAGCTGTCGTATTGAATGCAGTCACCGCTGCCGAAAAGGTAACCTTGTCCGAAGTCCCTGGGCCGAAAGTAAAGCCCGGCTGGGTGCTGGTGCGTGTTCGCGCCTTCGGCATGAACCATAGCGAACAGGTGTTGCGCCTTTTCGAAATCGAGAACGACTATATCCAAAAACCCATTATTCCGGGTATCGAATGCGTTGGTGAAGTCGCTGGCATATTGCCCGAAGATGCCGGGCGTTACCCGCAACTGAAGGGGGGCCAGAAGGTCGCAGCCCTCATGGGCGGCATGGGCCGGAGTTTTGACGGCAGCTATGCGGAATACGCCCTGCTCCCAGCGCATCATGTATTTGCCGTAGAATCTTCGCTGGACTGGGCGGAACTGGCCGCCGTTCCCGAAACATACTTTACCGCATGGGGTTCGCTGTTTGAATGCCTGCAACTAAAGCCGACCGACACCCTGCTTGTTCGCGGGGCCACCTGCGCCTTGGGATACGCTGCCATACAACTCGCCCGAGCACTTGGAGCCAAGGTTGTTGCCACCACCCACCGCGATTCAAAACTTTCGCTCCTAGGCGACGCAGACGAGGCTATCCTTGACGACGGGATTCTTTCGGGAAAAGTTCACGGAATCACCAAGGCCCTGGACCTGGTGGGTTGCCGCAACCTGCTGGACACTCTGAGCGCCGTAGAAAAGGGCGGCATCGTTTGCAACACGGGAATACTGGGCGGAGTTTTTGCGCTGAACGGATTCGACCCCATCAAGGACATTCCCAACGGAGTTTACCTGACCGGATTCTTCTCCAATTATCCCGACGCATCGACTATCCGCAAAATCTTTGATTTTATGGAGAAGAAGAAACTCTCCCCGAAAATCGGGGCGCGCTTTGAATTTAAGGACATACGCGAAGCTTGCGTTGCACTTGACAGCGGAAAGGTCAACGGAAAAATCGTCGTGACGGTCTCCTGAACCAAAACAGCCTAAAAACTACGGTTACGCAGCGAATAAACAGCCTGGAAGGGGCTTACGAAATAGGGCTTTTTTGCTAGCCGAGGGCTGATGTACGGGATGACTCGACGGAGCCAAAAAAAACGGCTCTGTCCAGCCAATCCGTACTTTTCGGTCAAAACTGCGAAAACGCTGCAAAAAAGGTTCTTGGCTCTGCTAGGCCAAACCGTATAGCTGCGAACCTGCTGCGACGGTCTCCTGAACCAAAACAGTCAAAATTCTGCAATTCTGTAGCGAATAAACAGCCTGGAAGGGGCTTACGAAATAGGGCTTTTTTGCTAGCCGAGGTTGGGTGTACAGATTGACCCGACAGAGCCATGCAGAATAGTGCTTTTTTGTTCATTTCTCTATTGACTTTCTATTGGAAATTATGTATATTATTAGCGAGCTGGTCGAAAGACCCAGGTTCAACCTAACTAGGCGGGCAAACTGTCCGCCATTTTTGTTTGGAGAATTTGATGAGTTGCCTGAGTATTTTTGTGGATGAGAGTGGGGATTTCGGCCCTTACGATTCAAAATCCCCATATTACATCGTGACACTCGTCATCCACGACCAATCAAAAGATATAGCCAACCATGTTCAGGCTTTGAACGCCAAGGTCCAGTCGCTTGGATTCGGCAACGATTTTGTCATTCACACAGCACCGCTTATTCGCAGGGAAGAAATCTTCGTCAACGAGCCACCAAACAAAAGAAGGTCTCTTTTTATAAGCCTGTTTTTCTTCGTTCTGAAATCCCCAATTTCCTACAAGACTTTCGTCTTCGGAAAGCGACAAGGCGAAACGACTTTGGCTTTGGAAGGTCGAATGGCCCGCGAAATGTCTCTGTTCATCCGGCAAAATCTAGCATTCTTTCAAAGTTTTGAGGATGTTGTCCTTTATTATGACAACGGTCAACATGAGTTGAACAGGATTTTGAATTACATCCTTTCAACGGAACTATCCTCTTATACACTCCGGAAAGTGCTGCCCAAGGATTATAAGTTATTCCAAGTTGCCGACTTGATTTGTACCTTACAGCTTCTCAGCCTAAAATGCGAAAGCGGAGAACTTTCTAAATCAGAGCAACTTATATTCCACAGTAAGCGAGAACTAAGGAAGACTTTCTTAGGTCCAATACAAAAGAAACGATTTTAGAATTTTTCATAAGCATCTCTTTGGTCTAGTCCTTCAAACATCTCACTGATGCGTATGAATTTTTGTACTTCCAATCAACATCCAGCAAAAAATCACCAGCATATTGTTGAAAGGTGAACAGGGCCGCCTTAGGCTCATATTCACAACTATGGCGACCTCTTTTCACTTTGTCCTGACAAGACGTATTTTCATCCGCAAGCCACATAGCAAAATGGTCACCAGCACAGCCTTCACTGCAGCATGTACTTTTCCCTGTATTAAAATCTGTTAGTATTTGTCCAGGAACACATTTATCAAGTTCTCTATCCTTGCCTGTTCCTGAAGAACGAATGCTCAAGCCAAAAGAATTTACATGTTCTCCGAAATCGCCTGCCCAAAATTCTGGTTCAATAAACGCGAGCCCATAATTATTCATTACACCCAGAATAAATCGACTTCGCCCTCCATCGTAAGGGAAAAAGAGTCCTTCTATTTCATTTTTAAGATAATCTAAATTTGAATCTTGCCACTTTCCCGCATACCTATAAATCTGAACTTCAACAAAAACCAGCAAATCTTTCAATTCAGTTACCGTTGGAATGTGCCACCCAGTCGGGCAAATTCCTTGATGTTTTTTTGAGATGGGCCTCCCCTCTGTTCGTGATTCCATATCATAATTTTCTTTCGCCTCCGGTTGTATCGCCATAGCTGAATTCCAAGTATATAGGCGTCCAAAATCTTCACAACCAGCACAAATATTAGACCCATATTTCGAGGAATTCTTATAATTCAAATTTTCAGCCAACCAAACTTGCTTTCCAATCTTGACTGTTTTATAGTTTTTTCCCTCGTACGTAATCATTCCCGGCTTTCCCTTAAGCAACGCCTCATTCCCCTTGCCGGTTTCCGACTGAGCAAAGCAGCCAATCGAAATAATCAGGACACAAGTAATTATATTTGACATCTTCATATTTCACCTCCAACGTAGTTGTTAATTCTCTGTTTATCATACTCCTCATCCTTTAAGACTTTCAGTGCGAATTGTTTCTCAAACAGATTCTGATAATTTTTATAGTCATCCTCCTTAACAGAGCACATTTTATTATGAGAAATATGACACCCCTTCATTGTTGTTGAATCTAGGGGACAATCTAGTTCAGTGGCAAATTCGTATTTTTGCGTGAGGAACATGTATTGTTTCAAACAAACATTTATAACCTTCTGTGCCTGTCCATAGGACACCCCGTATTTCTCCGATAAATTTTTTATTCCCTTTCGTATTTTGACGTTGGACAATGTTTTGTCGTCCATTTCTTTTATCAAGGCTAGGCAGGTTTTTACAAGGGCCTTGCGAAATCCTGATTTAGGCTCATTTGAATTTTTAGAAATGGATCTATCCAATTGGGATGCTCTGTTGAACTCAATGATGAAAAGCTGGAGTTCTAGAAGTCTCATTTTCTCTAGTTTGGATTTTAATTTATTTGCCAACATAAACAGAATCTCCTTTTAAAGAGAAGGGCAACTCAGCCAAAAACTTACAAATAAGGTTGCCAATTGGCAACCTAAAAATTACCAAACAATCAAATTTTTTTCCTATTTGTGATTAAAACGAAGAATGAAGAAGCCAAACGGCAACCGCTAGTCGAGGCTAATCTGAAAAAAATCAAAGGTTCAATAGAAAGTCAGTTGCCATACGGCAACTATTCTACATAGTCTATTCGCTAGCTTTGTAAATCATGCTAGACCCCGAAGTGACCATAAAGCACATTCGCGAAAACATCCGCCAAAAGATACTGGATGCGGGCTATGCAACTATTGAAAAGTTCGCCTACGAAAATGGTCTTACTAAATCAACCATTACCCGTGCTATAAACGGCTCTAGAAACCCTCGGCTCATAACGCTTATTGAAATTGCAAACGGATTGGATATAAATCTTTCCGAATTACTAGACTTACATCAAATAGAGCACAATCAAGGTAAAAAGACTAAAAATTCGAAATTAAGAAAATAAATATTCTCGATTTAATAAAATACCTCAACGTAACAGTTGAGGTATTTTGCATTTTAGGGCGGGTGGGCGGGGTAAGCCCGGGCGTTGCCCCAGAACGAGTCCGGGGCAGGCTCCAGTGCGGCGTATGAGCGCCCGCCAGAGAGGGTGGTGAGCAACAGAGTGCGAACCAGGGGAAGGCTTTCCCCTATATACACAAAAAAGACCGCAGCATTCTATTGCTACGGTCTTTAATGTTCTGGATCCTTCGACTTCACACCTTACGGCGTTCCGCTCAGGATGACAGGAGATTCCCGGTCAAGCCGGGAATGACATCCTACCGACTAGATTTCTTCAATGCTCGCGTGGTACTCTTGCAGGCTCTTCACGGCGCCGTGGCCGTTCCTTGCAGCGGCGATGCCCTTCACGGTGTTGTAGGCACCGGCGAGGGTCGTGATGTACGGAACCTTGTACTTGATGGCGGCCTTGCGGATAGCGCTTTCGTCCTTGATGGCGTCGCGCTTTGCCCACGGCGTGTTGATGATGAGGTTCACCTGCTTGTTCAGGATGATATCGAGAACGTTCGGGCGACCTTCAGCAATCTTGTTCACCACTTCGCACTTGACACCGGCGGCTTCGTAGAACTTGGCGGTACCTTCGGTAGCGTAAATCTTGAAGCCGAGTTTCTGGAATTCCTTACCGATTTCAATCGCCTGTTCGGAGAGGTTCACCTTGTCAGAAAGGCTGATGAGCACAGCGCCTTCGGACGGAAGGAAGGAACCTGCGGCTTCCTGGCTCTTGTAGTAAGCGAGGGCGTAGTCGTCGGAGAGGCCGAGAACTTCGCCAGTGGAGCGCATTTCGGGGCCGAGAACCGGGTCCACCTTCGGGAACTTGTCGAACGGGAACACAGCTTCCTTGGCGCCGTGGTGGTTGAACTTCTTGTCCTTGAGCTTGAGGTCTTCGAGCTTCGCACCGAGCATGAGGCGGGTAGCGAGGCGGGCACTTACAGACCGTTCCGCTTACGCTCCACTCTCGCCTCCGACGACTCGTTACGACGAGTCGCCTACGGCTCACAGGCGTGTTACAAACCTTGGAGACCAAAGGCACGGTACGGGACATTCTTCTTTTGGGCGTTCCCGCACATATATGTGCGGTCGGGCTATATTTTATGGGTTGCCCGGTTCACTCCGTTCCCGCCCAACCTCATAAAACGAAGCCTTGCTCCCAAGAATATCGGACAGGGACAGCCCGCAAGTCTTCGCCCCAAGGGGTCACTATCCCTAACGCAAAAAGGGCAAGCCTACGCCCGCCCGAATTCGCACAAACGGTATTTACTTGCCATTTCTATGATTTACTGCATAACGGAACAGATTGCAACACACCCTGCGAGTGCAACGATTTGCATTCGTGCAATTGTAAACTAGTCCATTCCTCATTTTCAGATTTGAAAATGAACGAAGACTCAAAATGAATGTTAAGGTTTTTTCGTAGGAAACCAACCTCGATCGGTATCGTTATGCCGACATTCATAGTAAAGAGAGTCCTCTGTCATGACAATGGTTTTCTCAGCTTTTTCTGCGTAAGTACAAAAGCCAAACTTCCTTTCCAAGCTATCATAGGGCAATCGCCAAATGCGGAGCGTTGACTCCGAATGATCACAGACAAGCGAATCTCCATAATGGATGGACGCAACATTTTCGTTTACCATGCGAACATTTTGAGAAGCACTGTTCGGATCACCATATAATCCGGATTTACATTCTGGAAAACCATAAACAATTTCTAACAAATTGGACATAAATTCATTCAAATCACGCTGAGAATAATACCAACTACTCATCCAATTTTTTTGCCGTTTCAGAACCCATTGGACAATAGAATCTCGATTTGATGCACAATAATCAGCACTGAGAAGAGCTTTGTCAGAATCAAACCACCGGCCATTCTTTGAAAAATAATTTATAAAGAAATCAACATTCTGCTTAAACAACGAATCTTGAATTAAAAAACCAAGCATCACATATGGAAAATAATTACCCGCACTTTTATAAAAATCATCATAAGAAATATAGTATGGATGCATAGGACTATAAATATACAAGGAATCGTCTTCAGTATACGCCCCATAATAGGTTCCTAAAATTCGAGCCAATTCTATAGCCGACTTTCGTTTGGCCGCATGAAATGGATAACCATCTTCATATAACATTTTCACTCTTTCACTTTCTAGATGGCTTTCTATTGATAAGCGGGGATGAAGTGTCAACGAAATATTCGACAATGTTAAAAAAGTTATTTTAGACACTACTGAATCCGAATGAGAAAATTGCAAATGTAACTCTATAATCACATAAGGAGATTTAAAATCTGTTATATGAAATGTATATTCCAAACCATTTACAATTCCTTTATAGTGGCTTCCTTGAATTTTATTTAAATTACTGTCTAATTCGTTTAAAATAACAGAATCAATAGAAAATTCTCGAGGAATAAAAACATAACCAGAAAGGGATCTGTTTTTTATAGAATGTGGGGCACTTAAATCATAGGAATCAACTCTATTTACACTGTAATCGTTTTCCTCACCACAACCAACAATGAGAAAAACAAAAAACATCAAAACTATTACACGAAACATGTGCTACCCGCAAAACTCATAACAAATTCGACATTCAGAAGAACCAATTTGCACATTCATTTCGACATCAACATTTTTTGTTTTTATGGTAAAGTAAAAAAGATGATTGTCGGTATATTCACAATCTTCGCCTTCTGCAGAACGAGAAAACTTCTTTTTCGATTGTGTTATAGAGAAATCATCCACATCAAAAACCTCGGAGTACGAATAATCGGAACTTCTCAAAACGATTTTATCAACATTACTGCAATCATAAGTATCACACCCATAAAAATCTAAAAAAAGGGAATTAATATGATTCCAATAAGTGTACATAAAATTTATTTCAAAACTCATAGGCTGAACAGAATTACCAACAGGTTCTATTCGAGGATAAATCTTTTTGGCTGCAGAAGCATCATTTATTTTATTTAAAGTGTCAGAAAACGGTTTATAATTTTCAATTCCAATAGAATCAAACCAATTCTGTTTCTTTATAAAGCCTAACAAAAAACTATCTTCAGCAACTATACTAATTCTATCAATATCAAAGCTATTGTTCGAACTGTAACGACTTTCATATTCCGCAGGCATACAGCCTATAGAAAAAATCATTACTATCGTAAATCCAATATAAGGCAAAAATTTGCAATATTTCATATTCTGATTTTACTCTGTCTACCACTATGGAACAATTTAGCTCTAATCGGAATATAGATTTTTTCCGTCTATCATTCATCATTATATAGAATAAATTTCCTTAATATACATAAAAAGACCGCAGCATTTTATTGCTACGGTCTTTAAAGTTTTTGGATCCTATCGCGTCCTTACGGATGCTCCAGGATGACACGCATGAGATTACACCTCTTCGATGCTTGCGTGATATTCCTGAAGGCTCTTCACAGCTCCATGTCCGTTCCTTGCGGCGGCGATGCCCTTGACGGTGTTGTAGGCACCGGCGAGGGTCGTGATGTAAGGAACCTTGTACTTGATGGCGGCCTTGCGGATGGCGCTTTCGTCCTTGATGGCGTCGCGCTTTGCCCACGGCGTGTTGATGATGAGGTTCACCTGCTTGTTCAGGATGATGTCGAGAACATTCGGGCGGCCTTCGGCGATCTTGTTCACCACTTCGCACTTGACGCCGGCCTTCTCGTAGAACTTGGCGGTGCCTTCGGTAGCGTAGATCTTGAAGCCGAGCTTCTGGAATTCCTTGCCGATTTCAATCGCCTGTTCAGACAAGTTAACCTTGTCAGAAAGGCTAATCAGCACGGCACCTTCGTTCGGGAGGAAGGAACCTGCGGCTTCCTGACTCTTGTAGTAAGCGAGGGCGTAGTCGTCGGAGAGGCCGAGAACTTCGCCGGTGGAGCGCATTTCGGGGCCGAGCACCGGGTCCACCTTCGGGAACTTGTCGAACGGGAACACAGCTTCCTTGGCGCCGTGGTGCTTGAACTTCTTGTCCTTGAGCTTGAGGTCTTCGAGCTTGGCACCGAGCATGAGGCGCGTAGCAAGGCGGGCCATCTGCGTGTTACAGACCTTGGAGACCAGAGGCACCGTGCGGCTTGCACGCGGGTTTGCTTCGAGCACGAACACCTTGCCGTCTTCGATAGCGTACTGCATGTTCATGAGGCCGCAAACGTGGAGGGCTTCGGCAATCTTCCTGGTGTAATCCTTGATGGTCGCGAGGTTTTCCTTGGTGATGGTCACCGGCGGGATGATGCAGGCGGAGTCACCGGAGTGGACACCGGCAAGTTCCACGTGTTCCATCACGGACGGGATGTAGACGTGTTC
>NZ_FRCW01000018.1 GCF_900143055.1 Fibrobacter sp. UWR3
AAAAATGAAAAAAAGTGAAATTTTTTCGAGAAAAACCCTTGCCAAACTTCCAGAAAATTCTATAATTGGCCTCACCTTCGGAAACGATGGTACGGCAACCCTGAGAGGCCGCCGGGAAGCTTGAAGGAATCGGAGATGTGCTTAGTGACGGACCAAGAAGTTAATTCTTGAAGTCAATTACGAACGTGATAACGGGACCAAGACTTTGAAAATCAATGAAGAGTTTGATCCTGGCTCAGAACGAACGCTGGTGGCGTGTCTTATACATGCAAGTCGAGCGGTCCGCAAGGATAGCGGCGAACGGGTGAGTAACGCGTAAGCAATCTGCCCCGCATATTGGGATAGCCGTGCCAACGCGCGGATAATACCGAATAACGTGGCCCCGGACATCCGGGGTTGACGAAAGATTCATCGATGCGGGATGAGCTTGCGTCCGATTAGCTAGTTGGCGGGGCAACGGCCCACCAAGGCGACGATCGGTAGCCGGCCTGAGAGGGTGATCGGCCACATTGGGACTGAGATACGGCCCAGACTCCTACGGGAGGCAGCAGTAGGGAATATTGCACAATGGGGGAAACCCTGATGCAGCAACGCCACGTGTGGGAAGAAGCATTTCGGTGTGTAAACCACTGTCGTGAGGGAATAATACGCGTCTTCGGGCGCGGGGGAATGTACCTCGAAAGGAAGCACCGGCAAACTTCGTGCCAGCAGCCGCGGTAATACGAGGGGTGCAAGCGTTGTTCGGAATCACTGGGCGTAAAGGGAGCGTAGGCGGATGTTCAAGCGGATTGTACAATACCGGGGCCCAACCCCGGACCTGCAGTCCGAACTGGACATCTTGGATAGTTCAGGGGCAGGCGGAATTCCTGGTGTAGCGGTGGAATGCGTAGAGATCAGGAAGAACACCGATGGCGAAGGCAGCCTGCTGGGGACTTATCGACGCTGAGGCTCGAAAGCGCGGGTAGCAAACAGGATTAGATACCCTGGTAGTCCGCGCCGTAAACGATGCATACTGGGTGTCCGGGGTTCGCCCCGGGTACCGCAGCCAACGCGTTAAGTATGCCGCCTGGGGAGTACGTACGCAAGTATGAAACTCAAAGGAATTGACGGGGGCCCGCACAAGCGGTGGAGCATGTGGTTTAATTCGAAGCAACGCGCAGAACCTTACCAGGGTTTGACATGGGATCGCCGCGGCGAGAGATCGCCGTTTTGCAGCAATGCAACGATCCGCACAGGTGCTGCATGGCTGTCGTCAGCTCGTGTCGTGAGATGTTGGGTTAAGTCCCGCAACGAGCGCAACCCACGTTTCCAGTTGCCACCCGCAAGGGGGCCCTCTGGAGAGACTGCCGGGGACAACCCGGAGGAAGGTGTGGATGACGTCAAGTCCTCATGGCCCTTACATCCTGGGCTACACACGTGCTACAATGGTCGGTACAATGGGTCGCAACGCCGCGAGGCGGAGCCAATCCTCAAAGCCGGCCTCAGTTCGGATCGGAGTCTGCAACTCGACTCCGTGAAGCTGGAATCGCTAGTAATCGTGGGTCAGCACACCACGGTGAATACGTTCCCGGGCCTTGTACACACCGCCCGTCAAGCCATGGGAGAAGGGAGTGCTCGAAGCCGCCTCGGCGTCTAAAGCAAGACCTTTGACTGGGGCTAAGTCGTAACAAGGTAGCCGTACCGGAAGGTGCGGCTGGATTACCTCCTTTAAGGAGTAAACGCGGATTCAATCCGCACGCCTGTTACCGTTCAGTTGACATCCGTCACCCAAGCACGTCTCCGATTCTTTTACGAGCCCGGGTCTGTAGCTCAGCTGGTTAGAGCACCGCTCTGATAAGGCGGGGGTCAATGGTTCAAGTCCATTCAGGCCCATAGCTTTCGGGGTTATAGCTCAACTGGTAGAGCGCCAGCTTTGCAAGCTGGATGTTAGGAGTTCGAGTCTCCTTAGCTCCAGTAGCGCCCCCGGGCGCAGGACCGATGCCCACGCGGCACGGCGCACATTGAAATTACGGCAGTGGAAATAACAAAGCAATCAAGCGAGAGTGACTTGAAGCACCAAGTAAGGTGGATTCGAGCTGCTCATGCGGCAGAACAGAGCTGAATCGCTGGAAAGAAGATTATGCGAAAGAATGCACGCGGGGGATGCCTAGGCATCTGCCGGCGACGAAGGACGTGCCAAGCCACGATAGTCCGGTACGAGGCGCAAAGGGCCTTTGACTGCCGGGATTCCGAATGGGGAAACCCACGCGCAAGCGTACCCACCGGCCGAATACATAGGCCGGAGGGGGCAAACCCGGGGAACTGAAACATCTCAGTACCCGGAGGAAAAGAAATCAACCGAGATTCCCTGAGTAGTGGTGAGCGAAAGGGGAGGAGCCCAGCCGATACATGATTCTTGGAACGAGAGCGAAGCGGGATGGAAAGCCCCCCCACAGCAGGTGACAGGCCTGTAGCGATCGTGAACGGAACATGCGGCGAAGAGTAGGGCGGGACACGTGAAATCCTGCCTGAAGACGGGGGGACCACCCTCCAAGGCTAAATACGAGCAGATGACCGATAGTGCACAGTACCGTGAGGGAAAGGTGAAAAGCACCCCGAGAGGGGAGTGAAATAGCGCCTGAAACCGCGTGCATACATTCTGTCGGAGGGAGGATTCATCCTCCTGACGGCGTGCCTTTTGTTTAATGAGCCAGCGAGTTGCTCGTGTACGGCAAGGTTAAGGGCCTCAGGTCCGGAGCCGAAGCGAAAGCGAGTCTCAACTGGGCGACCAGTCGTACACGGCAGACACGAAGCCTTAGTGATCTACCCATGACCAGGCTGAAGCGGAAGTAACATTCCGTGGAGGGCCGAACCGATATACATTGAAACGTGTCCGGATGAGTTGTGGGTAGGAGCGAAAGACCAATCAAACTGGGCGATAGCTTGTTCTCCTCGAAACATATTTAGGTATGGCGTCATGTTACTTTCACGGGGGTAGAGCACTGGCAGGACTAGGGGGCACACCCGCTTACCAAACCCTATCAAACTCCGAATACCGTGAACAGGATGCATGGCAGACAGCCCGCGGGTGATAAGATCAGCGGACGAAAGGGAAACAACCCGGACCATCGACTAAGCGTCCCCAAGTATGTGTTAAGTGGGAAAGGATGTGGGGTTGCACAGACAGCCAGGAGGTTAGCTTAGAAGCAGCTATCCTTTAAAGAAAGCGTAATAGCTCACTGGTCAAGCGACCCCGCGCCGAAAATGATCGGGACTAAACACATCACCGAAGTCGTGGGCTCCAGCAATGGAGCGGTAGAGGAGCGTTCCGCAGGCCTGGGAAGGCGGGTGGCGATGCCCGCTGGAGGTACCGGAAACGAGAATGCTGGCATGAGTATGCGAAAATGCGGGTGAAAAACCCGCACACCGTAAGTCCAAGGTTTCCTGGGCAAGGATAATCCTCCCAGGGTGAGTCGGGATCTAAGACGAGGCCGAGAGGCGTAGCCGATGACGACCCGGTTAATATTCCGGGACCGCGCGGAAGGCGTCACCACCGACGGGGTGACGCATGGGACAGTGCGTAGCTGCTGATGGACGCAGCGGAAGGTATGCGAGGCTCTAGGGCGGCAAATCCCCCTAGTACATGCCCCAGGTACCGGACCCCGCGAAGGCTTCGGCCGGAGCGGGAGTCGCATGGGCCCGTGCCAGGAAAAACCCCTAAGGGAGCCGACGCGCGCCCGTACCGTAAACCGACACAGGTGGACGAGGCGAATAGCCTAAGGTGCTCGAGACAACTCGGGAGAAGGAACTCGGCAAATTAACCCCGTAACTTCGGGATAAGGGGAGCCTCCCATGGTGGGCGTGGACAGCGCGAAGCCACAGGAGGTCGCAGGGAAACGGCAGAAGCGACTGTTTACCAAAAACACAGGGCCATGCTAACACGCAAGTGGACGTATATGGTCTGACACGTGCCCGGTGCCGGAAGGTTAACAGGAGGGGTCAGCGCAAGCGAAGCCCTGAATCGAAGCCCCGGTAAACGGCGGCCGTAACTATAACGGTCCTAAGGTAGCGAAATTCCTTGTCGGGTAAGTTCCGACCTGCACGAATCGTGTAACGACTTCTGCACTGTCTCCTCCCGGGACTCGGCGAAATTGCAGTGCCGGTGAAGATGCCGGCAACCCGCACCTGGACGGAAAGACCCCATGAACCTTCACTGTATTTTGGCACTGGTTTTAGGACTGGCATGTGTAGGATAGGTGGGAGGCTATGAAGCGGCGACGCCAGTCGTCGTGGAGCCGCCCTTGAAATACCACCCTTGCCCGTTTTGAGATCTAACCTCGTCCCGTCATCCGGGACAGGGACCATGCCTGATGGTCAGTTTGACTGGGGCGGTCGCCTCCTAAAAGGTAACGGAGGCATCCAACGGTTCCCTCAGCGCGGTCGGCAATCGCGCGCAGAGCATAAAGGCATAAGGGAGCTTGACTGCGAGGCGGACACGCCGAGCAGGTACGAAAGTAGGGCTTAGTGATCCCGCGGTTTAGCGTGGAATTGCCGTTGCTCAATGGATAAAAGGTACTCTGGGGATAACAGGCTGATCTCCCCCAAGCGTCCATAGCGACGGGGAGGTTTGGCACCTCGATGTCGGCTCGTCGCATCCTGGGGCTGGAGAAGGTCCCAAGGGTTTGGCTGTTCGCCAATTAAAGCGGCACGCGAGCTGGGTTCAGAACGTCGTGAGACAGTTCGGTCCCTATCCGGTGTGGGCGTTGGAGACTTGAGGGAAGCTGTCCTTAGTACGAGAGGACCGGGACGGACGAACCTCTGTTGTACCGGCTGTCGCGCCAGCGGCATTGCCGGGTAGCCATGTTCGGATCGGAGAAACGCTGAAGGCATCTAAGCGTGAAGCCGTTCCCAAGATCAGGTCTCCCCGGGGTTCAACCCCCTGTAGGGCCGTCGGAGACTACGACGTCGATAGGCCACAGGTGTAAGCGCGGCGACGCGTTGAGCCGAGTGGTACTAATAGCCCGTGAGGCATTTCATCTGTTTCAACGATTCAGTTCGCGGCCGCGTGAGCAGCCCGGACCCGCCTGGCGCTTCAGTGAGCACCCGCGGATTGCTTTACCCCACTGCCGAAGTGTTTGTTTCAGCGGTTCTCGAGAGAGGGTCATACCCGTTCCCATTCCGAACACGGAAGTCAAGCCTCCCTTCGCCGATGGTACCTGGCCCCCGGGCCCGGGAGAGTAGGGCGCCGCTGGATTC
>NZ_FRCW01000019.1 GCF_900143055.1 Fibrobacter sp. UWR3
CGGCCACCTTCGCGGATAGCGAAGCGGAGCTGCTTTTCCATGGCGATCGGGGCGATGAGGTTCACGTGGATCGTGACGGTGTCACCCGGGGTCACCATTTCGACGCCTTCCGGAAGCTGAATCGTGCCGGTAACGTCGGTGGTGCGGAAGTAGAACTGCGGACGGTAGCCGTTCATGAACGGCGTGTGGCGGCCACCTTCGTCCTTCGTGAGGACGTAGATTTCTGCCTTGAACTCGGTGTGCGGGGTCACGGACTTCGGGGCGGCGAGAACCATGCCACGGACGATGTCCTTCTTTTCGGCGCCGCGGAGGAGAAGACCGACGTTGTCACCGGCCTGGGCGTCGTCGAGGAGCTTGCGGAACATTTCCACGCCCGTGATGACGTATTCGGTGGTTTCACCGAGACCGATGCGTTCGACCTTGTCGTTGAGGCGGACGATACCGCGTTCGATACGGCCGGTAGCGACAGTGCCGCGGCCGGTAATGGTGAACACGTCTTCGATCGGCATCAGGAACGGCTTGTCGGTATCGCGCTGCGGGAGCGGGATGTAGGTGTCGCAAGCGTCCATGAGTTCCATGATCTTGTCCTGGTAGGCAGGGTCGCCTTCGAGGGCCTTGAGGGCGGAACCGCGGATGATCGGGGTGTTGTCACCGTCAAATTCGTACTTGGAGAGAAGTTCGCGGACTTCCATCTCGACGAGGTCGAGGATTTCGGCGTCGTCGACCATGTCGACCTTGTTCATGAACACGACGATCTTCGGCACGCCCACCTGGTGAGCGAGGAGGATGTGTTCGCGGGTCTGGGGCATCGGGCCGTCAGTAGCGGCCACGACGAGGATGGCGCCGTCCATCTGGGCAGCACCGGTCACCATGTTCTTCACGTAGTCGGCGTGCCCCGGGCAGTCGACGTGAGCGTAGTGACGGTTTGCAGTGGTGTATTCGACGTGAGAAGTGTTGATCGTGATACCACGGGCCTTTTCTTCGGGAGCGTTGTCGATTTCGTCGAAACGCTTGGCGGCGGCGAGGCCGCGGGCAGCGAGGGTCGTGCAGATTGCGGCGGTCAGGGTGGTTTTACCGTGGTCAACGTGGCCGATGGTGCCAATGTTGCAGTGCGGCTTGCTTCTGTCAAAATGTTCTTTTGCCAT
>NZ_FRCW01000020.1 GCF_900143055.1 Fibrobacter sp. UWR3
GGTCTATATGACAAAAAGGTACCTGAAAAACAGGTACTTTTTGATTATATGACATTTGGGTACCTGAAATCGTCCGCAAGCCTTTATCTACTTGGCTTGTGCGCAAAAAAAAGTCTCTCAATTAGCATTTTTCGCCTTCCTAACGACATTCCATTATGAATGTTCAGCTTACGCTTCAGCCATGAAAACAGCGATTCCATTTCGTTATTCGTGTTAGGAATTCCCAGCTCGATATTGTCATAGAAGGTCCAGAGATACGGCATGTTTCGCTTTAAGCTCAGGTATGCACTTCTCAGGTTCTTGTGGGTGTAATGGGATCGCCCGTTGCTGTCCGTCGACCTTTGCTTTATGAATGCTTCCCAACGCACAAACCACTCGTTCATGACGCCTTCAAATGATTCTTTATCTGTACGACACAGCAAGCGGGAAATGTCCAGCAGTTCGATTGATGCAGGCAGCTTCGGATGGCTTGTCAGCTTGTGTTTTATCGTCTGGAGCTGATGGAATTGGCAGTATTGATATCTATAGCCGGACAGCCGTTCTCTCAGTCCTTTCAAGCCATCACTGACGATGCAGACGATTTCATGCCCGTCCATTTCTAATGCCCTGACGCCTTCTACATAATCGTCAACACGCTCTTTGCGATTGATGAATTTATGCCACAGCACCTCGCCCGAGATGTGGTCCTTTATGACCACCACGCCAAAGTTCCACCCCCAGTACGAAGTGTCCATCATGGCGATAACAGGCCCTGGAGCGTTGTTTTGAGCCGTAGCCTTATCGCATTTGGCAAGATGACGGTATATGGTCCGTTCATTCACTTTCAATTGAGTTGCAATCTGTCTTACCGTCAGGTTCCCTTGCGAGTAAAGTTCTATCACTTGGGAATTCTTGATTCTAGAACTTGGAGTGAAAATGTGTCCGCAAGTCTTACAAAGCCACCGCTGCTTGCCTTGTTTAAGACCCTTCTTGATGACCTTGTTTGACCCACAAAAAAAGCAAATTTTTCCCATAAAAGAAAAATTTGCTACAACGCCTTATAAATCAAAGGGTTACGAGAAATTTAGGTACCCAAATGTCATATAGGCC